>JBKKCW010000364.1:0-10138 GCA_046712485.1 Candidatus Limnocylindrales bacterium | reverse complement strand
ACCTCCGTGGCGGCGTGGTGCCCTTCAATCTGCCCGGAGTCCACCCGCACGACGTCGCGCAGATCCTGGACCGGTTCGGGATCGCGGTCCGCGCCGGCCATCACTGCACGATGCCCCTCCACGAGCGCCTCGATCTCGCGGCCACGGCGCGTGCGTCGTTCAACGTCTATTCGACCCGAGACGACATCGACGCCCTGGCGGCCGGCCTCGTGGAGGTCCAGAAGGTCTTCGGCGCCTAGCCGCTGACGAGCGTGACGAGCCCACGACTGGAGCTTTCGCGAGAGCAAGTTCTCGCCTTCCGGCGAACCGTGGGCGCGCTCGACCAACGCCTGCCAGCGGGCCCCGGGTCGCTTCGGCACGCGGCATGGGCCGGGCTCCAGGACAGCATGCCGCGCGCCGCGCTGTTGTCGATCCACGCACGAGTCGAGGGCACGCAGCCGACGTCGTGGGAGGCTCCGCCACTCGTGCAGCTGTGGGGTCCGCGGTACAGCACGTACGTGGTCGCGAGGCAGGACGTCGCTCTGTTCACGCTTGGGCGGCTGCCCGACGACCCGAAGGGCCGCCGCGTCGCCGAAGAGGTGGCAGCCGAGCTGCACCGTGTCCTCGGCGATGCGCGCATGACCGATAGGGAGGCGGCCGAGCCGCTCGGGGTGAATCCCAACCGGTTCAGGTACGCCGCGCCGACCGGGACGGTCCTGATCCGCTGGGAGGGGGCGCGAGCACCAGTCATCTGGCGCGTGTCCGCTCCGGATACCGACCCGGCCGACGCGTCGCTCGAGCTTGCGCGCCGCTACGTCCACATCTTCGGCCCGACCACCGCCGAGTCGTTCGCGGAGTGGGCGGGGATCGCGATGCGACGAGGGCCGGTGATCTTCGAGGCACTGCGCACGTCACTCCTTCCAGTGCGCACGCCGCTCGGTGTCGCCTGGGCGCTCGCGAGCGACGAAGTCGCGTTACGGGCGGCACCCCGCGAACCAACGGCCGCCCGACTTCTTCCGAGCGGCGACACGTACTTTCTGCTCCAGGGCGAGGACCGCACACTCCTGGTCCCAGAGGCGGATCGCCGCTCCCAGCTCTGGACCTCGCGTGTCTGGCCCGGCGCCGTATTGGTCAAGGGCGAGATCGTAGGAACGTGGCGGCGGGCAAGCACGAACCTCTCGATCGAACCGCGGCAACACTTGTCGAAGCCGGAGCGGGAGGCCGTCGAATTCGAGGCCGCGTCGCTGCCACTGCCCGGTGGCGGCTCGCTGCGGGTTCGCTGGAGCACGTAGAGGACTTGACGTAGCGGGTACGGAATTCCTACCATCACGGTATGAAGACCACCGTGAGCGAGAAGGGCCAGATCACCATTCCGAAGCGGCTCCGGGATCGCCTGGGGTTGCGCCCCGGGACCGTCCTCGAGTTCGAGGAGGCCAACGGACGCCTCGTTGGTCGAAAGCTCATTGCGGCCGATCACCTCGACGAGCTCGTCGGGATTCTCGGGTTGCCCGAGGGCACGGACGCGTTCCTCCGTGAGATACGCGGGCCCGGACCAGATGACCGGGAGCCATGATCACCGCCGTCGACACGAGCGTTCTTCTCGACCTGTTCGCGGACAACCCCCAGTTCCGCGATCGGTCGCGCAACGCGATTCGTCAGAGCCTCGCAGACGGACCGATCGTGGCCTGCGACGTCGTCTGGGCTGAAGTGACCGCCGCCTTTGCCGATGTCTCGCTCGCCAACCGGGCGATGGCAGCTATCCCCGTTGGCTACTCGCCCCTGGATGCAAAAGCCGCCGCCCGAGCCGGCAGTGCATGGCGTTCGTATCGCGTTCGTGGCGGGCGTCGCGATCGGTTGATCCCGGATTTCCTGATCGGGGCGCACGCCGTGGAGCAGGCCGACCGGTTGCTGACTCGCGATCGCGGGTTCCACAGGGCTGCTTTCGGCAGTCTCGTGGTGGTCGACCCGTCAACTTGACCTATTGTCTGCGGGTCGATCCGCGTGGCAGCAGGGATGCTCGGCACAGACCGTGAAAGGGGTCACGGCATATCCGACCTTGCTGGTCGGGATTAGGAACTCGCGCTACACTCGGGCGAGAATGGACGATCTCTACCGCGACTACATCCTCGAGCACTACCGGCGGCCCCACAACTTCGGGATGGTCGAGGATGCCGATGCGACCTACGAGGGCGCCAATCCACTGTGCGGCGACCGGATCACGCTGATGCTCGGTGTCAAGGACGGCATCGTCGATCGGGTCGGGTTCACCGGCCGCGGTTGCGCGATCAGCCAGGCGAGCGCCTCGTTGCTGACGGACGAGATCAAGGGCAAGCCGCTCGCCGAGGTGAGCGGGTTCCGTGCCGACGACCTGCTCGACCTGCTCGGCATCGAGATCAGCCCGGCGCGTCTCAAGTGCGCGATGCTCAGCCACGACAGCCTCCAGCATGTCCTGACCGATCTCGGCGTTGCCGACCCGACCAACAAGACCCCCAGCCCGGCCGAGGCCGGCGCATGACGCGGATCGAGCGCTGCTGCAGGTGTCGCCCGCCGGCCTAGCGCCGGCTCGGTCTCCCGCGGATCCGTCCGCGCTCGTCCCCCTACCGCCCTGGCGCCGCAACGGCTGCCAGCCCGTCGATCATCGGAGCCCATCGCCCCATGCCAAAGTCCTATGCCGACCTCCTTCGCGAGGCTCGAGCGCAAATCAAGGAAGTCACCCCGCAGGAGGTGGATGCCCTTCCGCCGGGTGCCGCCGTGCTCGTCGACGTGCGCGAAGCATCGGAATGGGAGCAGGGCCACCTCCCTGGCGCGAGCCACGTGTCCAAGAGCTACATCGAACAGCAGATCGAGGCCGTCGCCCCGGATCGCGATGCCCCGGTGATCCTGTACTGCGCCGGCGGGGTCCGGTCACTGTTTGCCGCCCAGACGATGGCCGCGATGGGCTACACCGACGTCGCCTCGATGTCGGGCGGCTTTCAGGCATGGAAGGGTGCCGGCCTCGACTTCGACACCCCCGTCGTGCTCAGCCAGGAGCAGAAGCTCCGCTATAGCCGGCACCTGTTGATCCCCGAGGTCGGCGCCGCCGGCCAGGCCCGGCTGCTCGGCGCGAAGGCGCTCATGATCGGCGCGGGCGGGCTCGGTTCGCCGGCGTCGCTGTATCTCGCCGCCGCTGGCGTCGGCACGATCGGCATCGTCGACTTCGACGTCGTCGACGTGAGCAACCTTCAGCGTCAGATCCTGCACACGACCGATCGAGTGGGGGAGCGCAAGACCGAGTCGGCGAAGCGCTCGATCAATGCGCTCAATCCGGAGATCAACGTCGTCGCCTACGAGGAGATGCTGGTAGCCGGGAACGTCGAGCGGATCATCAAGGGCTACGACGTCATCCTCGACGGCACGGACACGTTCGAGACCCGCTACATCCTCAACGACGCGGCGGTGGCCGCGGGGATCCCTGTCGTGCACGCGAGCGTCTTCCGGTTCGAGGGGCAGCTGACCACGTTCATCCCGTACGAAGGTCCGTGCTACCGTTGCCTCTACCCGACGCCCCCACCGCCCGAGCTCGCGCCTGGTTGCTCCGTCGCCGGCGTCCTCGGTGTCGTACCCGGCATCCTGGGCCTGCTCCAGGCGAACGAGGCCCTGAAGGTCCTGCTCGGGATCGGCCAGACGCTTGCCGGCCGCCTCGTGCTGTTCGATGCCCTCGAGACCGAGTTCACCGAGCTCAAGCTCCGCCGCGACCCCAACTGCCCGGTCTGCTCGACCGAGGCGCTCGCGGCCCGGGCGGAAGGCCGCTCACTCGACGTGGCCAACGTCGGTGAGGCTGAGCCGTTCGTCCTGACCACGACCGGTCTGGCCGGCAAGGTCTCGCCGGAGGCCCGCGCGTGAGCACGGTCTTCATTCCGGCCGTGCTCCGTTCGAGCGTCGGCGGGGTCAAGTCACTCGAGCTCGAAGGGGACTCTATCCGAGGCGTCGTCGAGGCCCTCGTCGCCAAACATCCGTCGCTGGGCTCGCAGCTCCTGACCGAGGACGGTGATCTCAACAGGTTCGTCAACGTCTATGTCAACGGGCAGGACGTGCGCTACCTGGCCGGGCTCGACACCCCGGTCGCCCCGGCCGACGAGGTCCGACTGCTGCCGGCGATGGCCGGCGGCTGAGGCCGATGGTCGTGCCCGCCCTGCGCGCCGTGGACCCCGACGATCACGGCGCGGACCATCCGCACTTCCACGCCCACGACGACCTGCCCAGGCATGGCGGTCGGTTCGAGAGCATCCTCGACGCGATCGGCCACACGCCGCTCGTCGAGGTGCCACGGATGTCGCCCAAGCCGGCCGTGCGGATCTTTGTCAAGCTCGAGATGCTCAACCCGACAGGTTCCCTCAAGGACCGCGTCGCCCACTACCTGATCGAGGATCTCGAGCGACGGCACCTCCTCCGCGAGGACTCGATCATCCTCGAGCCAACGTCTGGCAACACCGGGATCGCGCTCGCGATGATCGGACGCCGCAAGGGCTATCGGGTGGCCCTGGTGATGCCGGACAACGTGACCAACGAGCGCCGCCAGATGGCCGCGCTCTTTGGCGCCGAGGTCATCGATTCACCGGGCAACCTTGGAAGCAACGGCGCGATCGACCTCGCCAAGCACCTCGTCGCCAAGGATGAACGGTTCGTGATGCCGTACCAGTACGGCAACGAGGCGAACCCCCAGGCCCATTACGAGACGACCGGCCCCGAGATCCTGGCCGACTGCCCGGAGATCGACGCCTTCGTGGCCGGCCTGGGAACGGGCGGGACGCTGATGGGCGTATCGCGCTACCTCCGGGAGCACAAGCCCGGCGTTCGGATCGTCGCCGCCGAGCCGATGCCCGGCGAGAAGGTCCAGGGCCTCAGGTCGCTCGACGAAGGTTTCATCCCGGAGATCATCGACGCGTCCCTGATCGACGCCAAGTTCCTCGTGTCGAACCGCGATGCCATCGCCGCGCTTCGCGACCTCGTCTTCCGCGAGGGCATCTTTGGTGGACCGTCGTGCGGTGCCGTGCTGGTGGCCGCGGCCCGCGTGGCCCAGGGGATGGACAGCGGGACGATCGTCGCGCTCCTCCCCGACGGCGGCTGGAAGTATCTCTCCGCCGGCACGTTCTCGACGAGCTTTGACGAGATGGAGGATGCCCTCGAAGGCGGCGTCCATTGGTGGTAGCCGCGACCCCGGCCGGCGCGACCCCGGCCAGCGCGACCAGGGCCAGCGTTACCCCGGCCTCTCCGGCAATCTCCCTTGGGTGATCTCCGCGGAGCCGGTCGTGCCCGAGGACGACAGTCGACCCGCCCTATCTCCCAAGGGCGATGGTCGGAGAAGGTCAATTCCCGAGCGAGCCGAGTCCCGGACCGGACATGACGACCGACCCTGACCGCGCACACCCGGGTCCATTGGTGGCCCACCTGCCAGGCGGAGTTCGCGAGCAAATCGTCGCGCAAGCTCGGACCGAGTACCCGAACGAGATGTGCGGGCTGATCGTCGGTGACAGGGCGCCAGCGGACGGCGGCAGCGCGCTTCGCTATGAGGCGGTCCGGAACAAGGCGGCCTCACCGTACCGCTACGAGATCCACCCCGACGACCTCCTGCGTCTGACGATCGCCACCGACGACGCCGACGAGGTCTTCTGGGGGATCGTCCATTCGCACACCCATACGCCAGCGGTCCCATCACCAACCGACGTCGGTCTGGCCTTCTACCGCGATGCCCTCTACCTCCTCGTCTCGCTCAGCGAGACCGAGCGCGACCCGGCGACCGGCGGGCCCGGGGTTCGCGCCTGGCGGATCGTTGGTGGCGAGGTCTACGAGGTCGAGCTTCGTTGACGGCTACTCGTCGCAGCGCAGCCCATTCCTGGGTGCGGTGAGCTCGATCAGGTAGTCGTCCACGGCGTCCCGCACGCACGTGCTGTCGAGATACCCGGTGTGGCCCTCGCCTTCATTCGTGATCAACACGGCTGAATCGAGCTGTTCGCTGAGCGCCTCCGCCCAGTGATAGGGCGTGGCCGGATCGCCGGTCGTGCCAACGACGACGATCGGCGGCGCACCCTTGGCCTCGATGACGCGCGGCTTGCCCTGGGCAGGAATCGCCCAGAACGCGCACACAAGGTCGTTGTAGGCAACGAACTCCGCGAAATGGGGTGCCGCGTCCGCCAGTTCCTCTGCCCAGCCCGTATAGACCGCGACGTCAGTGGGGGCCGGGTAGTCCAGGCAGGTGTTGCCCACGTAGGCATCCTGCATGTTCGAGTACGAGCCGTTCGGTTTGCGACCCCGGAACGGGTCCGAGATCGCGAGCATGAGCGATCCATCGCCATCCTTTGCCTGGGCCAGGGCGATCGCGAGGACCGGCCAGTAGGCCTCGGAGTACATGGACCCGAGCACAGCCGACCAGGCGAGCCCTGGACCGACAAGCCGCGGATCGCCGGTCCGCGGCGCGGGGATGGGTTCTCGATCGAGCGACGCCATGAGGGCGTCGAACGCAGCCGCCGACTTGCCGCCCTCGTGGAACGCGCAGCTGGTCCTCTTGGCGCAGTCGGTCAGGAATCGCTTCAGCGACCCCTCGAACGCCCGGCCCTGATCCGCCCGAAACTCCCCGAGGCCGAGCGAGGGATCGATCGCACCGTCGAGCGCCATCGCCCGGATGCGGTCCGGGAAGAGGTCCGCGTACAGCACGCCGATGAGGGTGCCGTACGAGAACCCGAGGTAGGTCAACTTGTCGTCGCCCACCGATGCACGGATCTGGTCCATGTCGCGTGCGACGGCCTCGGTCGACAGGTAGGCCAGGGTCGCGTCGTTCCGCCGGGCACAGGCCTTGGCATAGTCGCGCGCAGCCTCGACCAACGCGGTCAGTTCCGCGGCGTCGTCGGGCGAGGGATCCAGCGCATCGTGCCCGTCGAGGTTGTCGATGCAGCGGATGGCAGTGCTCGAGTTCACACCGCGGGGATCAAAGCCGATGATGTCGAACCGCTCGCGGAGCGCCTCCGGAAAGCTCGACAGACTCCCACGCACGAACTCGACCCCCGACGCGCCGGGGCCGCCCGGGTTCAGCAACAGCGACCCGATCTTCCGATCGGGCTCCGTTGCCGCCGCCCGGATCAACGAGATGTTGAGGTAGCCGCCCGTCGGCGCGGCGTAGTCGCGCGGGACACGGATCTCCGTGCAGCCAAAGCCGCCGCCACAATCGGCCCAGCGTGCCGGCCGAACCGTCGGCGCGGCCGGTGACGCCGACGGATCGCCCGACGCGAAGGCGGCCGAGCTCGCCGCGGGCGAGCCGGAAAGAGCTGGGGATGCCCCCGAGGGCGCGGTGCTCGCGGACGGAACGGCCGGAGCGCACGCGGAAACGACGACGATCCACAGGACGATGGCGAGGGGAGTACCGGATCTGCGGGGCCTGGACACGTGGCCAGCATAGTCGAGCCCTTGGGCTGCCCCCGATGGCGCGATGGTCCGGGCCCCGGGCCCCGGGCCATCCTGGTCAGCCCCGCTCAGCCAGCGCTTCCACCAGCGCCGCGTCGGTCGGCGTGGCTCCGAGTCCCAGCCGGGCGCCCACCCTGGCCGCGAGCGGCGGCTCAAGATAGGTCGACGCGAGGGTCGGCCACGCCGGCTCGGCAAAGACCTCGGCTGGCGCCCCGTCGAGGACGATGCGCCCTGCCCGCATGACGACGACTCGTTCGAATGTCTCGGCCACGAAGCGCATGTCATGGCTGATGGCGACCACCGTCCGACCCGCGGCGGACAGCTCGTTGACGATCGCCTGGACCCGTGCAGCGCCTCGTGCGTCCTGACCGGTGGTCGGTTCGTCGAGGACGACGACCGGGGTCTCCATGGCGAGGATTGAGGCGAGGGCGAGGAGCTTCCGGCGCGAGTAGCCGAGGTCGTATGGGTTCGTGTTCGCGTCACCATCCAGACCAGTCGCGAGCAGGGCTTGCTCTACCACTCGATGAAGGTCCGGCCCACGCCGCCCGAGGTTCCGCGGCCCGAACTCCACTTCCGCCCGCACGCGGCCGGCGAAGATCTGCCGGTCAGGATCCTGGAACGCCAGCCCGACGATCGCGGCGAGGGCGGCCACGCGACGGCCCTTCGTGTCCTGTCCATCCACGAACACCCGACCTTCCGTCGGTCGGAGCAAGCCGTTGAAGTGGCGGACGAGGGTGCTCTTCCCCGAGCCGTTCTGGCCGACGACGGCCACTCGCTGCCCGGCCTGGATCGTCAGGTCGACGCCGTCAACCGCCCGCGTGCGACTCTCGTAAACGTGGGCGAGCGACTCGATGGCGATCATCGATTCGCCTCGGGAGACGGCACGGCATCGGCGCGAGCCTCCTCGAGCACCACTCGATCGAGCTCTCCCGTGGGGTCAAGGCCGGCGGCCGTGAACACGCGCTGCAGCCGGACCCGCGCAGGTGGCTCGACGCCGAGCCCCAGAAGAATCGGATCCGCGAACACATCCGCGGTTGGTCCGTCCAGCACGATGTGGCCATCGTCGAGCACGATCGTGCGCTGGCAGAGATCGTCGAGCAGATCCGTCTTGTGCTCGGCGACAAGCAGCGAGGTGCCGGCATCGGCGAGCTCGCGAAGGGCATGGGAAACGAGCCGCGTCCCGGCCGGATCGAGCTGTGCGGTCGGTTCGTCAAGGATCACGTGACCAGGCCGCATCGCCAGGAGCGAGGCGATGCCCACCAGTTGCGCCTGGCCGCCCGAAAGGCGAACTGGATGGCGCTCCGCGATCGCATCGAGCCGGAGTAGCCGCAGGGCGGCCCAGGTTCGCTCGACGGTCTCCGCGAGCGGCAGACCAAGGTTCATCGGACCGAGCGCGACCTCTTCGAAGACAGTCGCCGTGATCCCGGAGCGCTGGGTGTTCGGGTTCTGGAAGCCAACGACCACCCGCTCGGCCAGCTCGTAGGTCGCCAGCCCGGCCATCGCTTCACCGTTGATCGTCAACGTGCCGCGCAGCTCGCCGCCGACCGACGCCGGGGCGAGCCCGGACGCCACCAGGCACAGCGTCGACTTGCCGGCTTCATTTCGACCAACGAGGCCGACGGTCTCGCCATCGGCGATCGACAGCGAAACGTCGCGCAGGACCGAACGCGCATAGCCTGGATACCGGTAGCTCTCCGCGTGGAGCTCGAGCGTCATGGTGTTGGTGGAACCGTGCCCGTCATCCGACCGATGATCAGCCCGAGCAGCACGGCCAGCATCGCGGCACGCGCGATCAGCTGGCGCGCGTCGTCGGGCGAGCGCCAGAGGTGATGGCGCCGACCCGGCCGGCCGAATGCCCGGACTTCGAGCGCGAGACTTCGCTCCTCGACCTCCGTCAGGGAGGACAGGATGACCGGCCCGACAAGGGGCAGGACGCCTCGGAGCCTCGCCCGAAGGCTCCCCTCGGTGTCGAGTCCGCGCGCTCGCTGGGCGGACCCGATGACGCTGGCGCGTTCGACCATGGCCGGGACCGCCTCGATCGTGTTGAGGGCGATGAACGCCAGGCGCGGCGAGAGGCGCCGCCGCTCGAGGTCAAGCACGAACGCCGACGGATGAGTCGTCAGCCCGAACAGCCCGATCGCGGTCGAAATGGCCAGCAGTCGAACCAGGGTCTGGCCGGCGAAGTCGACGCCCTCAGCGGTTGCGTCGAACGGTCCGATCGTGAACAGGACGGTTTCGCCGGCCCGCGTGAAGACGCTGACCAGGACCACGGAGATGGCGATCGGTAGGGTCAGGAGCAGCGACACACGGACCAACTTGCCGAGCACGCCCGCAATCGCGGCCGCGGGCAGGATGGTCAGGAGGATGATCGCGAGCGGCCCTAGGTAACCGCCGATGACGAACGCGCCGATCGACTGGACCGTCGCCGCGACGGCCTTGGTGAGCGGGTTGAGCCGGTGGTAGGCCGACGGTGCGGGCGGAGCCAGCCTGGCCAGGAAGGCCTCGTCCGCCGCACCGAGTGCCGCTATGCCTCCTCCAGGCCGATCGCCTGCTCGCCCTGCGGGAACCGCGCGGTGAAGCGCCGGCTGAGGGCGCCCAGGATGGCGAAGACAACGAAGAACGTCACGGTCTTGTCGATCGGGTCGGACAACAGCCCTTGTTGCAGGACTGCCGTCGAGAGGTCGGAGCCGGCCTGCTGGAACGCCGCGACCAGGAGGTCCGTGCC
>JBKKCW010000363.1:0-8893 GCA_046712485.1 Candidatus Limnocylindrales bacterium | reverse complement strand
GGTGACGAGCACGCGCTCGTACTGCTGGATCGCGACCATGGCCGCGACGAGCTCCTGTCGCCGCTCGCTGGCACGGTCCGCGCCGGGCGCCCCGCTGACATCCCCGTAGCTCCGGCCGATGTCGCGGAGGTAGTCGGTCGCGGCAAGCGTCCCGGCGATCGACTCGAACGCCGCCGTTCCCGTCTCGAACCGGTCGTGCGCGGGTCGAACCTTGAAGACCGGAAGCCGGTCGAGGACCTCGGCCTTGCCGTACAGCGCCCCCAGGTGCGGTCCAAACCACTTGTAGGCGGAGCACACGAGGAAGTCCGTGTCCAGGGCCTGCACGTCGATCGGGCCGTGTGGCGCGAACGCGACGGCGTCGACGTAAGTCAGCGCCCCAACCTCATGGGCACGAGCCACGATCTCGCGGACCGGATTGACCGAACCGACCGCGTTGCTGGCATAGCCGATCGCCACGAGCTTCGTCCGCGGTCCGAGCTTCGATTCGAGGTCCTCGACGTCGAGCGTGACGTCATCCTCGTGAATATCCACGGTCCGGACCGTGATCCCGCGATCGTTGGCCATCGCCCGCCAGGTGGAGACGTTAGCCTCGTGATCGAGGGTGGTCACCACGATCTCATCGCCCGGCCCCAGCGTCGCGCCGATCGATCGACCAATGTGCAGCGTGAGCGTCGACATGTTGTAGCCGAACTTGATCTCCTCGGGCGAGGCGGCGCCCAGGAAGTCGGCCACCGCGGCGTGTGCCTCGTCGACCATCGCGTCGCTCTGTTCGCTTGTCGAGAACGCGCCGCCAGCGTTGGCGTTCATGTCGCGGAGATAGCCCGCAACGGCGTCGATCACGCGTTGCGGCACCTGGGTGCCGCCGGGTCCGTCGAGGAACGCGACCGGACGCCTGTCCTGCTCCCGTGCCAGCGCCGGGAACTCGGCCCGCACAGCGTCCACGTCGAACACCGGCCTCGATTCGTCGCTCACGCGTAGCCCGCCAGCAGCTCGCTGAGGCGCTTGCGCTCGGCTGGACGTCCGACGTATGGAATGTCCGTGTGGCGGAAATCGTCGCCCTTGAACAGGAGCGGCTCGTTCATCTCCCGTGCGAGGGCGTACGCAAAGCAGTCCCCGTAATTCAGTCCGGCGCGGTGGCCACTTCCCTTGCCAAAGTCCCGGTAGGCGTCACGTGCGATCCGCGCCTGGGATGCCGTGACGGACTCGATGATGAACGCGCCCTCGGCGAGGAACTCGTCGAGTCGACGACTGACCAGCGGATCGCGTGCGCGATCGATCACGATTGAGACTTCGAGATAGGTTCCCGCCGAGATCCGATTGACAGGCGATCGCTCGATCGCGCTTTCATACAGCCGGCCATCATCTTCGAGCCTCAGGATGGCAATGAGCGCAGAGCTATCGACGATCACTTGGGAAGCCCGTCTTCGTCGTACAGCAGGTCGCCGTGCTCGATATCGAAGAAGTCATCGGGCAGCCGAGCGCGCATATCGGCCGCGATGGCGTGAAGACGCTCTGCCATGCCGGCCGTGCTCTCGGTCGCCTGCAACCGCTCCAGCCGATCGCGCACGGCCTCCGTGACCGCTCCGGTCATGGATTCCCCAGTCAGATCGGCGAGCTCGCGGATGAGCCGGTAGGTCTCCGCATTCTTGATGTTCAGGCCCATGGTAGAAGTCTACCATGTGATGGTAGATGTCGATCAGTGCTCCGTGCCGCCGGTGAACGTCCAGTTCTCGATCCGGACGGCGGGAACGACGACCCCGCCGAGAAAGCCCCGAAGCGTCCGGCGCTCGCGACTTACCGCCACCGTCCCGGCCAACGCCGCGAGGTAGCTTTGCGTGTAGCGCAGGTTCTTCACCGGCCCGACAATGCGGCCGCCCTCGACCAGGAACGTGCCGTCGCGGGTCATGCCGGTGACGATCGCGAGCTTGGGATGGACCGGGTTGGTGTAGTGGAAGCGGGTGACGAGCAGGCCACGGTCCAGGCCGTCGATCAGCTCGTCGCGACTCGCCTCGCCAGGGTCCATGACCATGTTGAGGGGGAACGGGCCGTACGGGTTGGGCGCCGGCAGCCCGTGGCCGGTGGACGTAACGCCGGCCCGTGCCGCCGTCTGGGCGTCGTGGACGACGCCACGGCAGTTGCCACCCTCGATCAGCTCGACGCGTTGCTTGGCCACGCCCTCGTAGTCGAACCAATGGGGTAGACCGGCGGGATCGCGCCCGTCGTCGCGGATGGTGACGAGGTCGCTGCCGATCCGCTTGCCCGGCTCCACGAAGCTCCGCTCTTCCTGCACCGCGAGGGCCGAGAACCCGAGGTAGCCGAGCATGTCGAGCAGATCGACGACGGCGTACTCCTCGAGGACCACGGGATAGTCGCCGGGCTCGATCGAGACCGCTTTGGCCGTGGACCGGGCCTTCACGGCGGCCTCCTTGCCGATCGCCCGGGCATCGATCGTGGAGGCATCCACTGCCGCCGCCTCCGCGTAGCCGGTCCCACCCTCAGGGCCCATCGAGACCGTGATCAGCTGCGAGGTCGTCCTGGTTCCAGCGGCCCGGACGCCGTTGGAATTGGCCACGGCCGTCGATTCGAGGCTCGTCGCAAACGAGCCGAAGGCGGTCACCCGGGCCGCGTCGGCGGCGGCGATCACCCAGCGCACGGCGTCGGCCCGGAACTCGGGAGTCGCACTCGCGGTCGCCGCGCTGTAACCGGCCGCGACCGGCGAGGCCTCCGTCGGTCCGGGCAGCCCGCCCCAGTCGCCCAGCTCCTCGACGACGCTCGCGATCGCCGCGGCGTTCTCGGCAAGTCGGCGAAGCCCTTCCGCGTCGGTCCTGCCGCTCGATGCGACGCCCACCCGCTTGCCGATCGCTACCCGGAGGTTGACCACGCTGTTCGTCTCGGCCACGTTCTGGTGGATTTCGCTGTTGGCGAAGCGGGTGAGCGCCGAATCCTCGGCCATGACCAGCGCCTCCGCCTCGGTCACGCCGTCACGCATCGCCTCGGTCAGGGCGGCCTCGGCGAGCGCGAGCGCGTCGCTCGCTCGGTCGTCGTTCATCCGCCTACCACTTGCCGACGCCGACCCGGACGTTGCGGAACCGCGCGCCGGGCACGGCGTGGCCGATGTGGCCGGTCTGTCCCGGCTCGCCCTTGCCGCAGTTGGGCGTGCCGAGCATGATGTAGCTCCGCTCGTCGCCGACCGCGTCGCATGACCGCCAGAACTCGTACGTGATCCCGGTGTAGGTCGGGTTCTTGAACAGGCGGCCCTTCTTTCCGTTCTTGACCTCGTAGGCCACCTCGGTGGCGAACTGGAAGTTGAGGCGGCGGTCGTCGATCGACCACGACCGGTTCGAGGCGAGGTATAGACCGTCGTTCGTGTCCGCGACGATCTCGTCGAGGCTCATGCCGGGCTGCGGCAGCAGGTTGATGTTGGTCATCCGGATGAGCGGGATCCGGTTCCAGCCATCGGCCCGCATCGCACCGCCGCTCTGTCGGCCGATCCGCGGCGCCGTCTCGCGACTCGTCAGGTAGCCGACGAAGATGCCGTGCTTGACGAGCGGCACGGCCTGGGCGGCCACGCCCTCATCATCCCAGCCGAAGGTGCCCATCCCGCCCGGAGCCGTCGCGTCGGCAACGATGTCGATCAGATCCGAGCCGTAACGGAACCCCTCGTCCAGCTTGTCTGTCGTCAGGAAGCTCGTCCCGGCGTAGGACGCTTCCGTGCCGAAGACGCGATCCAGTTCGGATGGGTGGCCGCACGATTCGTGTAGCTGCAGATAGAGCTGCGAGGGGTCCAGGATGATCGTGAACTGGCCCGACGGGCACTGGGGGGCGGTCAGCAGGGCGACGGCTTCGTCGGCCAGCGGCTCGGCGCGTTCCCGCAGGTTCAGGCCCCGGATGTACTCGTACCCACCGGCTTGCCAGCCACCGCCTGAATCGGGATAGCTCCGTCGCTGATGCTCGTCGCCATCGACCGCGTTGGCCTCCACCCCCGAGCCGACGTGGGTGATGACCTGCTCGGTCAGGCTGCCGTCTGTCGCGGCGAACGTCTTCCACTCGCGTTGCGCGGCGTAGCTCGACTCGGTGAAGGCGATGCCCTTGACGGCGGCCGCCGCCTGGTCCGCCTCCAGGAGATCGGCGATCTTGCGCTCGAGCGGAACCTCGAACGGGTCCTCCTCGAGCGGGGTCTCGTACCGACCGTGCGCCGGCGGGCGGGCGTCGAGCTCGGTCGGGTTGCGGAGGGCTGTGGCACTCGCCCTGGCGATCCGGACGGCCTCGGCGGCGACGCGATCGGCCTCGGCGGTCGTCAGCCGGTGGGACGACGCGAACCCCCAGGCGCCGCCGACGAGCACGCGGACGCCGAATCCTTCGCTCTCACCCGACGCCACGCCCTCCACGCGGCCGGTCTTGACCGCGACGCTTTCGTCGCGTCGTCGGACGACGCGGATGTCGGCATATCCCGCGCCACGGGAGGCGGCCGTATCGAGGGCACGTTCGGTGAGGTCTCGCATGCGCGGCGGACTCTAGCAGAGGGATCCGCGTGATCGACAGTGAGGACCCTTCCCTATTGAACCGACATCCGGCACCGCTCCGATCAGCGGACGGTGGCTCCCGAGACCGCCTGGATGGTGAGATACACGCCAAAGCCGAACACGAGCAGAGCGGCCAGCAGCGGCAGCTGCGCGGTGGCGCGACCCAGCCAGCTCGACGTGTCGACGCGATCGAGTCGGCCACGGGCTAGGACGAGCGCGAGGCCGATCCCACTCATGACCGCCGCCATGCCGAAGCCGAAGGCCACGACGAGGACGAACCCGAACGCGGGGCGCCCAGCGGCGATCGAACCCAGGAGGATGAGCAGGGCGCTCGCGGACGGGATCAGCCCGCCCGCCAAGCCAAGGACGAAGAGGCTGCGCCACGAGATCGTCGAACCCGTCGCCGGGAGGTGGCTGTGCGTCCGGCCGCCGTGGCTGTGCTCGCCGGTGCGGTCGAGTGGCGCGCGCTCATCTGCCTGATCGCGACCCTTGGCGTGGGCGTGGTCGTGGTCATGGTCGTGGTGATGGGCGTGGTCGTGGTCGCTCTGCGCCGTCGCGTCGTGCTCATGGTGGTGGGTGGTGTCGAGACCCCGCCGGCCCCAGCGCCGCCGAGCCTCGCCGATCAGCATCCATGCGCCGATGGCCACGATCGAGATGGCCGCGACAACTGGCGCTATTCGGACCACGAGATCCGGCGGCAGGAGACCCTGGGCTCCGACGACGAGGCCGGCCAGGAGCAGGATCCCGAGCGTGTGCGAGAGGGCGACCGACAGCCCAAGGCCCGCGGCATGCACGGGCGTGCCACGCGTCCCGACGAGGTACGCCGCCATCAGGGTCTTGCCGTGGCCGGGGGTAAGCGCGTGCCCGGCCCCCAGGGCGGCTGCCGTCAGGACGGACACCAGCAGCACGAGCGGTGTCAGGTCGGCGGTCCGGAAGATCGAGGGCAGGTCGTCGGCACTGACGCCACCCGGCACGGCCGCGGCGGCGGCCTCAGCCCGTCCAGCGGCCTCGCCCGTGGCCAGCGGGCCAGGTGTGGGCTGCACAGCGCCTTCACCGCCGCCCGTCCCATCCGTGACCAGGTCCGCGTCCGGAATGTCGAGTGCCGCCAGGTCGGGGCCACCAGGCGTCACCCGCAAGTTGACGTGGGTATCGGAGAGCGCCTGGGTCAGCAGGTCCTCGGGGTAGCTCGTCAAGCGCTCCGACACGCTCTCGGTTCGCAGGGCCCCGTCCACTCCGTCGAGCGTGACGCCTGATCCCGTCACGACGATCTCCCGCCAACCGACGCGTTCGCTGAACGACCGATCGGCAAAGGCGACCGCGCTGCCAGCCCGGAACGGTTCGGCCAGACGCGCCTCGAAGCCGCACACGGAGCGCATCGTGGAGAGGCCGCCGGCACCAGGCGGGAAGGACAATCCAGCCTCGGTCAGTTCGAGCGCGAGCGGAGCGTCGTCGACGCGCAGGTCGAGAGATGCAACGAGGTCCCGGCATGCCACCAGGCGACCGGCGTCCGTCTCGTCGATGGACACCTCCCCGTCGCCGTCCACATCGAACGCCAGGCGTGCCTGAAACGCGGGGATCTCAGCTTGGTCGATGACCACGTCGAGCAGGACGCGGTCGGGCTCGATCCGGATGCCCGCGTAGTGGTTGATGGTGAAGTTGCCGAGCGGGTGGGCAATGACGAGGCCGGGCACAACGAGCGCGGCGGCCAGCCCGAGCAAGGCGACCGCTCGCCCTCGGCCCCGCGACCCGAGGTGCCCCCGGCCTCGTCGAAGGCGGCCCAGTGCGTTGAAGTTCATGCGGAAACGTCCCTGCCGAAGTGCGCGTTCCATCGTGCCAGATGCTGACAGAGAGGCATTCGCGCACCTCCTGACCATGGATCATCCTCAACTGGACGGCATCCGTCCGATACACTCCCGTGAGTGCCATCATCGTCGGTGTCCGCGCGTCGAGGCTGGTTCATCACGGTCGAAGGGCCGGATGGCGCCGGCAAGACAACGCAGGCGGCATCGCTCGCGGACCATCTCCGCGAGCGCGGGATCGACGTGGTCCTGACCCGCGAGCCCGGTGGCACGCAACTCGGGGAACACGTCCGCGATCTCCTGCTGACTGGCGCCGCTGGCGCCGCCACCGATGCCCTGACCGACGCGTTGCTCTTCAGCGCCGCTCGGCGGCAACTCGTGGTGGACGTGCTCCGACCCGCGCTCAATGCCGGACGGACGGTGGTCTGCGCGCGGTACGCGGATTCCACGCTGGCCTACCAGGGCTACGGCGCCGGCGTGCCGCTGGAGCGGCTCCGCGTCCTCGAGGCGGTGGCGACGGACGGCCTGACGCCGGACCTCACGGTCCTGCTCGATCTCTCGGTCGAAGCCGGGCTCGGTCGGAAGGGCCCAGACGAGATCACCCGCTTCGAGAGCCTGGACCTGGCCTTCCACCGACGCGTTCGTGATGGTTTCCTGGCGCTGGCAGCGGCGTCGCCGGAGCGGTTCGTCGTCATCGATGCCACCCTTTCGCCCGACGACGTGGCGATTGCGGTCACCACGGCCGCAGACCGATTGCTCGCACGGGGTGAACCGAAACAGGCCGTCGCGCGCACTACCAGATGACATCCGCAGACCAGCCGCGTCCGCTTCGCACCTCGTCACCCGTCGACGAGGCCGATCGTGCTGCCCTGGCTCGTATCTCCGGTGGAGAGCTCGCTGCTCTCGAAGAGCTGTATGACCGATACAAGACGATGGCCTACTCGATCGCCTACCGCATCACCAATGACGCCACGCTCGCCGAAGACGTCGTCCAGGACGCATTTCTGGGCGCGTGGCGCAACGCCGCCCGCTACGTCCAAGGACGCGGGAGCGTCAAGACGTGGCTGCTGTCGATCGTCCATCACCGGGCCATCGACGCGATCCGACGACGCCGACCCACCACCGAGCTGCCCGAGATCGATGCCGGGCTGCCCGACGCGCTCACGGTTCCCGACGTCTGGGGCGAGGTGTCCGCCGGGCTTGACGCCGTGTCGGTCCGCGAGGCGCTCGTGGCGCTCTCGGACGTCCAGCGCGAGGCGCTCGAGCTCGCCTACTTCGGCGGCCTCACCCAACAGGAGATCGCCGATCGGACGGGCACGCCGCTCGGGACGGTCAAGAGCCGCATGCGACTGGGGCTGCTCGCCATGCGCCGGTCGCTGGAAGTGGGTTCGACATGAGCGGACCCGACGCGATGCGAAACCTGACCTGCGACGACGTCCGCGAGCTGGCGGGCGCCTACGTCCTGGGCGCGCTCGAGGCTGCCGATGAAGCTGCCGTGCGGTCGCATCTAGCCGCTCATGCCGACCTGCACCCCGAGATCGCGGAGCTCGGCGCCGTGATCTCGGCGCTCGCCGAGGTGGTCCCGATCGTCGAGCCGCCGGACAGCCTGAAGGGCCGGATCATGGCCGCCGCCGCGGCGGATCTCGCGGCCGGCGGCGGGGCGGCCCGCGGCGGGGCGGCCCGTGGCGAGGCGACGGATCTCGCGGCCCGTGGCGAGGCGACCGCGCCGTCCGCAGCCAGGGTCCCGGCTGCTCCGCCAATTGCGTTCCCGACCGCCGAGGAGCGCGCGGCGCGGCGAACGCGGACCTCTCCCGGTGCATGGGTGTTGCGGATCGCTGCCGTCCTTGCGATCGCGTTGCTCGGTGGCTGGAACCTGCTGCTGCAGAACGACCTTGGGGCGGCCCGCCAGTACGAGCAGAACGTGGCCGCGGTCCTCCAGGAAGCCTCGCAACCCGGGGCGCTGACGGCGGTGCTCGCCGCCGAAGGCGGCCCCGGTACCGGGTTGGCGGCCGTGGATGCGGAGGGGGATCTGTCCATTGCCATGCGTGACCTCACCCCGACGAGCGGCGATGCCGTCTACGAGGCGTGGGTCATCGGCGCCGATGGCGTTCCCGTCCCGCTCGGAAGCTTCACCGTCGGCGCGAACCGGACGGCGTTCTTCCAGACGGGCGGGCTGCCGAGCTCGGAGGGGATCGTGCTCGCGCTCACCCTCGAGCCCGGACCCGACGCCACCACCCCAACGATGCCGATCATCTCCGCAGGTGTCGCCGCGGCCCCTGACTGAGCCGAGCCGTCGCGGGCGCAGCGCGGGTCGCGGGACCCGTATCGCGGATCGCCCCGTGTCTCCGTGAAGCGCAGATTCCCAACAATCGAGCGTCGTTGATGGTCCGAATCGACCGTATCCGCTGTATTTGAAACTGACCACGAGGGATCTGTAGCGGGCGTGCTCGTTCGAGTAACGCCGCCCGGGACGCGCTGCCCCGGGCGCCGGGACCGGACGCGCCACGCTATGCCGGGCACTCGCCGCGCCGGGAGTCGGGGCGTGCCCCGCCGGCCCTGGCCGCACCGACG
>JBKKCW010000362.1:0-12485 GCA_046712485.1 Candidatus Limnocylindrales bacterium | reverse complement strand
CTCCGGGGAAGCCACCCGCCCGGTGCCGACCGGTCGGCGCTGGCGCACATCCTGGGCGACGATGCCACCATGCCGCCGACCCAGGGACTGTTCCTCGAGACGACCTGGCGCCTGCATCCGGCGTTGTGCGCCTTCACCTCGGAGGTGTTCTACGACGACCGGCTCGAACCCGAGGCCCACCTTCATGTGCAGGAGCTGCGGGCCGGCGTTCCCGCGCTGGATGGGGTTGGCCAACGGCTCCTGGAAGTCCCGACGGTGGGTGCCGACAACGAATCGCCCATCGAGGCCGAGGCCGTGGCACAGACGGCACGCTCGCTGATCCATGGCGGCGCGACATGGGTGGACGGTCACGGCCGCGTCCGCCCCGTCAGGTGGGATGAGATCCTGATCGTCGCGCCGTACAACGCGCAGGTCGGGGCGATCCGCCGGTTGCTGCCGGCGGAGGCCCGCGTCGGGACCGTGGACAAGTTCCAGGGCCAGGAGGCTCCGATCAGCATCTATTCGATGGCGACGTCCAGCCCGGAGCTGGCGCCACGCGGCATGGACTTCCTGTACAGCCGGCATCGCCTCAACGTCGCCACGTCCCGGGCCCGCTGCGTCGCGGTCGTGGCCGCGTCGCCAGACCTTCTCCGCGTCCGAGCCAGGACGCCGGAGCAGATGCGCCTGGCGAACGCGTTCTGCCGCTTCGTCGAGCTCGCGTCAGCACATGCCTGATGGTCCGGCCCCAGACCTGACACCGAGCCGGCTGGACGCCATGCGACGGCGAACTGTGCTGTCGCTGATGGCCGGCGTCGCGCTCGGAAGCACCGGGCACATCGCCGCCGTCACGGTTGCCTCCATCGTGGCCAAGGATCTCGCCGGAACCACGATATGGGGCGGTGCGCCTTCGGCTGCCGTGGTCCTGGGCGCCGCCATCGGCTCGGCCGTCCTGTCGCGCCTGATGGCCTCGAGGGGTCGTCGAGGCGGCCTGGTCCTGGGCTACCTGATCGCGGTGGCCGGAGGATTGGTCGCCACGCTCGCGGTGGGCATCCGATCGCTCCCGCTGTTCATGCTCGGGATCCTGCTCATCGGGTTTGGCAACAGCGCAAACCTGCTCTCCCGGTACGCAGCGGCCGACCTGTATCGGGTCGCGCGCCGGGCCTCCGCCATCGGGCTCGTCGTGTGGGGCGCTACGTTCGGCGCCGTGGTCGGGCCGAACCTGGTGGCATGGGCCGGCGAGCTCAGCGAGGCCGTCGGCCTACCGGCATTGGCCGGGGCGTATCTCCTGCCGATCCTGTTCGTGGGTGGAGCGGCGGTCCTGTCGTTCGTCATGCTCCGACCCGATCCCTACGAACTCGCCGACCACTCGGAGCTCGACGCGGTGGGACTGCTACCCAGCGGAAGCTCCCTCGAGACGATCCTGCGGCGACCCCATATCCCGGCTGTCGTCATCGCCCTCGTCGCCGGGCAGGCGGTCATGGTCCTGATCATGACCATGACACCGCTCCACATGGCCGACCACGGCCACGACCTCGCGTCGGTCGGCCTTGTCATCAGCGGGCACATTCTCGGGATGTACGCGTTGTCGCCGATCTCCGGCCGGCTGACCGACCGATTCGGGAGCCCCGCGATCGTGACCGCCGGGCTCACGGTGGTCGCCTTCTCGGCAATCCTGTCGGCCGTCGCGCCGCCAGATGGTGGGCCGATGCTGTTCGTCGCCCTCTTCCTCCTCGGCTACGGGTGGAACCTCGGGTTCGTGGCCGGCTCAGCCCTGCTGACACACGGGCTCGAGGTGGCCGACCGCACGAGGCTCCAGGGCCTGACCGACGCCCTGATCTGGAGCTCGTCGGCTGCGGCAAGCATCGGCTCCGGCGTGGTCGTCGCCGTGGCCGGGTTCACGGCGCTCGGGCTGATGGGCGCGGCGATTGTCGTCTTCCCGGTCTGGCTCGTGCTCGCCCGGCGCCGCGCCCTGTCCGGTTAGCGCCCCGCCGGCGCACTCCAGGGACGGCGGCTCTCAGTCGAGCAGCTGGCGCCGCAGCCAGGCGGCGAGGACCCTCGCGCAGTCCTCGACCTGCCGGAGCGGCACGTTCTCGTCAGCGCTGTGGGCGACGTTGACGTTGCCGGGCCCGAAGATGACGCAGGGTGTTGCGCCGACGTTGACGAACAGCCGCATGTCCGCACCGTAGGGTTCACCCAGGAGCTTCGGGCGTCGGCCGGTGACCTCCTCGATGGTCGCGGCCAACCCGACAGGCAGCGGGTGGTCGGAGGGAACCCGAGCCGAGCCGAACCGCCCGCCCGTGATCTCGACCGTCGCGCGATGGTCTCGCAGGAAGTCGTCCGCGTCACACGCGGCGTCGATGCACGCCCGGAGCTCATCCGCGGCATCGCTCTCCGACTGGCCCAGACGAACGCCGTAGCGACCGACCGCGGTGACGCGATCGAGCACGGTCGACGCCCACTCCCCCCCGGACACGATCCCAAGGATCGTGGGATACGGGAGCCCGAGCGCCGTCATCAGGGGGTCGGTCTCCGCGGCGTTCCGGCGTGCTTCGTCGGCCTCGAGTGCGCGGGCAAGGACCCATAGCTTGTCGAGCGCAGAGACGCCTTCTCGACGTCTCGACGCGTGCGCTGCCCGACCCGGGACGACCAGCCGGAACGTGATCGCACCGGCGTGGGCCACGACGACGTCGAGCTCGGAGGGCTCTGGGATGATCGCCGCGTCGCCCGTGGCTCCCGCCCGGATGGCAGCCAGCGTTCCCTGGCCACCATCTTCCTCGGACGGCACGAGCGCAACGATCAGCTCGCCGGCGAGACGATCGAGCTCGCCTGCATCGCGCAGCGCCCGCACGGCGGCGAGGATGGACGCGACACCGCCTTTCATGTCGCACGCTCCGCGACCGTAGACGTTTCCGTCGCGCACTTCGGCCGACCAGGGGTCGTCGGTCCAGGTCCCAAGGTCGCCGGGAGGGACGACATCGAGATGGCCGGACAGGACGATCCGGCGTCCCCCGGCGCCGCCAACGCGGCCGATCACGACCGGCAACGACGATCGCTGCATCTCCTCGCCCGGCCATGCGGCGTCGGCACGGAGCTCATCGAGCGGCGGTCGGCCCGTCTCGACCTGGAGTCCGAGCTCGATGAGCGCATCGGCAGCCCACGCGGCCGCGACCTCCTCCGACCCGGTGATGCTGGGGATGTGGATGAGCGCGCGCAGGTCCGCGAGCAGCCGCTCGGAATCGATCTCAGCCATGATGTCCCTCCGAGCTGCCGACGCCACAGTCGTCTCAGTCATCGGCGAAGGATAGGTCGTTCGGATTGGGACTTGGCGGCAATCGGACCAGGGGGTAGGCTCAGCAACGTGGCTGGCTACATGGTGAGCGCCAGGCTCCAGGGCGGCGTCCCCCGCTTCGTCGGTGGTGGCGCGACCACCGTCTGGTCTACCGATGGCTGGCCCGCCGCTGCGAGTGCCAGTCCGCTTTCCGAGACGATCGCGGCCACTGATCGCGTCGAGCTCGTCGGTCGGCCACTCGACGAGGCGCTCGGCGATTGGCTCGCTTCGGTCGGCGAATCATGGTCCCAGCTCACGTTCTTCCTGTTCGATCCCGACAGCTGGCGCTGACCGCTCCGGTCGGGTCGGGTATCGTTGCCCCGGCAACCGCCACCCCCTCGAGGCAACCTCCCTGTTATGACGCTCTCCTCGCCCGTGGAGCCCGTGGATCGGCCACCGGAGCCGCACGACCAGCGGCTCGCGCCCTGGCGCGCCTTTCTGCTGGCACACGCGCGCGTGGTGAGGCGACTCGACGAGGAGCTCCGGGCAGAGCATGACCTCACGATCGGTGAGTACGACGCCCTGGTGACCATCGCGGGGGCGCCCGAACGGCGGATCCGGATGCGGCAGCTGGCGGACGAGGTCGTCCTCAGCAAGAGCGGTGTCACTCGCCTGATCGACCGGCTGGTGGACGACGGTCTCGTGGAACGAAGCGCCTGCCTCTCCGACGCGCGGGGCGCGGAGGCGGTTCTGACCGAGGGGGGTCTGGCGCGGCTTCGATCCGCCTCGCGGACGCACCTGCGCGGGATCCATGAGCACTTCCTGGCCATCCTGGGCGCCGACGAGCTGGACGCACTCGAGCGGACGATGTCCCAGATCGCCCGGCATGCCCGCGGTGGGTTCAGCCCGGAACTCGGACGATGTGCTGGCGACCACGCCGGCGTCGGCTCCGGGGGCGAGCGTCGCGGAACGGGCGGCTGCTGAGCCACGTGCCCGGCCGGCTGCGCGTCGGGACGAGCGGTTACGCGTACCCCGGTTGGGTCCCCTGGTTCTATCCCTCGGGTCTCCCGTCGAGCCGGTTCCTGGAGCACTACGCGATCAGGTTGCCTGCCGTCGAGCTCAACAACACCTTCTATCGGAGCCCAAGTCCGGCCTCGATCGCGCGCTGGCTGGCGGCCACCCCACATGCCTTTCGGTTCTCGATCAAGGCCCAACGCGGCGGGTCATACCGGGCGCTCCAGGTCGACCCGGCGACGAGCGTGTCGTGGCTGACCGAGCCGTACCGAGCGTTTGGCGAGCGACTCGGGACGGTCCTGTTCCGCGTCCCCCACGGCGTCGGCCGGGACGGCGAGCGGCTGGCGGCGCTGCTCGAGGCCTGGCCAGCGGATCTGCCACTGACGCTCGAGTTTCAGGACCCGTCGTGGCACGTCGACGAAACCTTCCAGGAGCTGGCGCGAGCGGGCGCCGCGTTGTGCACGACCGAGCTGCCCGAGGACCGGGAGCCACCGACGATCAGGCGAACCGGTCCGTTCCTCTACCTGGGGCTGCGCCGCCACGACTACACGCCCGGGGAGCTAGCCGAGTGGGCCGCTCGCCTGGAGCCCTTCCTCAGCGCTGGTGACGACGCGTTCGTCTTCTTCCGGCACGACGAAGCCGGGCGCGGTCCGGAGCTGGCGACGGAGCTGGCGGCCGCGGTCGCCCGGCTGGGCGCCGCCTGAGGCTACGACCCTCCTGGGCCCGCGCAGCGTCCGGTTCAGCGCCGCGTCTTCTCGGCCGGTCCAAAGAACACGAGGATCTCCAGGCGCTCCGCTATCTCCTCGAAGCGGTGCGCAACCAACGCCGGCACGAATACGAGTGATCCGGCGGCCACCGATCGGCGTTCGTCACCGACCGTGATCCACCCGCGGCCGGCGACGACGTAATACAGCTCGTCCTCGGTGTGCGGCGTTTGGGGGTCCGTGGACCCCGCTTCAAGCACGTACAGCCCGGCCGACAGGTCCGCTACGCGCAGGAACTCGCGGTACTGTCGACCGCCAGCCGACCGCGCAGCATCGATCTCGTCTAGCTCCCAAGCCTGCATCACCAACCTCCAGCAAGGACGTCGAGCGTAGCGCCACAGCTGGGCCATCGCGAACCTATTGCGCGGATCGCGCGTAGCATCGAACGATGGTCAACCTCCCCGTAGGCCGGCCGCGGACGCTGTTTCGATGTCTCGGGGCATCGCTCGCGGTCGTCGCGTTGCTTGCCGCCTGTGATCGTGGCGCCGCGTCGTCGCCGCCAGCAACGGCCACCCCCGCGCCCGGTGAAGCCTCGCCGGCCGCCAGCCCGACGACCTCACCTGCCGCGGCAACCCCGTCGGGGATCGCAAGCGAGTTCGACCCATCGGCGGTGGCGCTGCGCGTCGAGACCATCACGGGCGGGCTCGATCAGCCGGTCGACCTCGCTGTACCGGCCGACGGCAGCGGTCGCGTGTTCGTGGTCGAGCAGGCAGGGCGGATCCGGACCGTCCGCGACGGCACGCTCGTCGAAGCGCCGTTTCTCGACATCAGGGGCCGCATCGCGAGCGGCGGGGAACGGGGGCTCCTGGGCCTCGCGTTCCATCCGGGCTTTCCGGACGATCCGCGGTTCTTCGTCAATTACACGGACCTCGACGGTGACACGGTCGTTGCGGAGTACCGGCTCGACGAGGTCGATCCCGAGCTCGGCGATCCGGCGTCCGAACGGGTCCTCGTCCATTTCGACCAACCCTTCCCCAACCACAATGGCGGTGCTGTCGTCTTTGGGTTGGACGGGATGCTGTACATCGCCACGGGCGACGGAGGGTCGGGTGGGGACCCGCAGGGGAATGGGCAGCGCCTCGACACGCTGCTCGGGAAGATCCTTCGAATCGACGTCGATTCGGAAGGCGACGGGGACCGCGCCTACGCGATCCCGGCCGACAACCCGTTCCTCGACGACCCAGGCGCCATGCCCGAGATCTGGCTGACCGGACTGCGCAACCCGTGGCGGATCCGCTTCGACGATGGGACGGGAGACCTCTGGATCGGCGACGTCGGCCAGGGCGCCTGGGAGGAGATCGATGTAGCGCGGGCCGGGGCCGCGGGGCTCAACTTCGGCTGGAACACGATGGAGGGCTTCGACTGTTTCGAACCGCGCGACGGTTGCGACGTGACCGGATTGACCCTGCCCGTCGCCGTCTACGGCCACGACCTCGGCTGCGCGGTCATCGGTGGCGTCGTCGTGCGCGATCCGGGCCAGCCGCTGCTCAACGGCGGCTACGTCTTCTCCGACTCGTGCTCGGGCAACCTGTGGGTCATGGATCCGAGCACCGACGATCGGCAGGAGCCGACGATCGCGGCCGCGAGTGGCCGCGCGATCAGCTCGATCGGGCTCGATGCTGACGGAACGGTTCTCGCCACCGATCGCTCGGGCGAGCTTGTCCGGATCACCGCCGAGCGGTCCTGACCCGACCCTGCGATGGGAATGCAACAACCGGCGAAACGAGGCATGCGTTCGCGCTAGGCCTCGCACGTGACGCTTTGGGAACCGCCGCGCCTGGTTCGCGTTCCCGGATGCGTCGAGCCCCTGCGGCGATGCTGGAGCCTGTATGCGCGTCGAACTGTTCGGCTGGGTCATCCGGGGAGCGGGCCTGGCGTTCGGGGCAGCGCTGGTCATCGGTCTGCTCGTTCTCGCGGGCGCAGCTGCCCGGGTCCTTCTGCTTGTCTTCATCTCGATTCTGCTCGCCTCGGCGCTGGAGCCGGTCGTGCTTTCCCTGCGCGGACGCATTCGGCTCCGGCGCGGCCCCACGATCCTGGCGGTCTACCTCGTGTTCTTCGTGGCCGTCATCGGCTTTGCGTTGCTGATCGTGCCGGCTGCCCTCGCGCAGGCCCAACGGATCGCCGCCTCGCTCCCGCCGATGTTTGCCGAGGTTCGGCTGCAGATCGCCGACCTGCGCCCCGTGGCGCTGTCCGAGTCGTTGACCGCCCTGGTCGACGCCGTTGCCGTCAACTTTGAACCAGCCCCTCCGCCCGACCCTGACGAGGTGGTCGAGGTCGGGACGGCCGTCGCCGAGGCAGCGATCGCCCTGGCGACGGTCCTGACCCTCGTCTTCTTCTGGCTCGTCGAGAACGCCCGGCTCCAGCGCTACGCGCTGGCCTACCTCCCGGCGCCCCGCCGGGCGGGAGCCCGCCGAGCCTGGAATGAGATCGAGAGGCGCCTTGGGTTGTGGGTTCGCGGCCAGCTCATCCTGATGGGCGCGATCGGCGGTGCGACGGGGATCGCCTACACCATCCTCGGTGTTCCGGGAGCGCTCATCCTCGCGCTGATCGCCGCCGTCGCCGAGGCGATCCCGATCATCGGTCCCCTGTTGGGGGCGATCCCCGCCATCCTGGTCGCCGCGACGATCTCACCGGAGCTCGCTCTCACGGTCGCCGGCGTGTACGCGGTGCTGCAGCTCATCGAGGGAAGCGTTCTCGTGCCGCTGGTGATGCGCCACGCGATCGGCATCTCACCCTTCCTCGTGCTTGTGAGTCTGCTTGTCGGTGGTGCCGCGGCGGGGTTGATCGGCGCGTTGATCGCGGTGCCGATCGCCGCAGCCGTGGAGATCGTGCTCTCGCGGCTGCAGGCGCGGGAGACACCAGTCGTGCAGGACTCCGGGGCGATCGAGCCGTCAGAAGAGTCCGAGGACAGCAGCGACGAGCCGGCAGTCGTTGCCAGGGCCGCCGGCGCCGATCCTCGTGGATGACCGTCCGGTCAGCCGAGACCCGCGACCGCGATGGGCTCCCGGGCAGCGGTCGAGGACGGCATCGGTTCGACGAGCTGCCGCCACGGCGCGAGCCGGATGTCGCCCCCGAACGCCGCGACGGGCGTGAGATCGACGAGTGCGGCCGGATCGGCGGCTTCCAGGCGGTGCCCGGGCGGGCCGCCGCGGCAGTGATAGACGTCACCGGCCGCCACGATCTCGAGGTCGTCTTCCCACTCGATCGCGAACCGCCCGGCGGTGACGAGTCCCCAGTGCGGCGCATCGCACCAATCGTTGAGATAGCCGCTTCCCGCTCCGAATCGAGCCCGAGTGAGCACGAACGACGACATCGGCCAGGTCCTGGCCTCGATCTGCTTGGGCTCCACCGTGTGGCTGCCCCCCGCCGGGATGACCGACGCGGAGCCGCCGTGGTCGTCCCCGACAATCTCGAACCCGAGGGCGGCAAGCCCTGCATCGGTCGTGTCCATGACGGGGTCGATCGGCTCGAACCCCGCCATGCGGGCGCTCCCACGGGCCTCGAAGTGATGCGGCGACGATCCCGCTGGCACGTGGAAGGCGCTGCCTGGCGCGAGCTTCTGGCGCGCCTCGTTCGTCACGAACGTCACGTCGCCTTCGAGCACGAACCCCCAATGTGGCTTGGTGCAGGGTTCCTCGACCAACGTACCGGAGGAGCCTGTCGCGGGTAGCTCCGCAACGGCGAAGGCCATGGACTCGAGCAACGCGAATCGAATGACGATGCCATGCTGACGGAGCACTCGGAGCTCGTTCGGCGTGACGTGCATGTCGGGCCCCTCGGTCCGGGTCGGTGTACGACTGGACGCCGAGTATACGGGAGGCGATTGTGATGCCGTTGCAATGCGAACAACCTCCTGACCGTCCGTATCGGCAACTGCGCGCGTGATCCAGTTCGGACGTCGGCGCGCGCCGCTGATGGAACCCATGCGGGAGGGCCGGTGAGGGAAACGTTGGCCGACCAAGGGGCAAGGCCGCGTCCGACCGAGCAGCCCGCGTCGGCGCGCGCATCGGTCGACCCGGCGGTCATTCTCGACGCGGTCGTCGAAGCGATCATCGTCTTCGAACCCGAAACATTCCGGGTGCTCGACGCCAACCGTGGCGCTCGAGAGCTGCTTGGTCGCAGCCAGGACGAGCTGCTCGGAGCATCGATTGTCGAGATCCTGGGCGATGGCGACGCCGAGCGCCGCGGCGGTCACATCGCCGGGCTCGCGACGGGTGCCACGGACGCCGCCACCGTCATGCTCGACTACAAACGGGGCGGGCGCTCCATGGCGCTCGAGATCGTGCTTCAGCCGATTGGCCTTCCGACAGGGTCGCGGGTCATCATCGCCATCGCCCGAGACATCGGCGATCGGATCGAGATCCAGATCCGGCTCCAGCGGCTGGCCGAGCTGGAGCACGCCAGGGCCGCAGAGCTGAATGCTGTCATCCGGGCGATGGGCGAGGCCGTGGTCGTCTGCGCGGCCGACGGCTCGATCACCCTCACCAACCCGGCCGTCGAATCGATCTTCCCGACGGTGGAGGCGCGAACCTACGCAGACATCCTCGGACAGTTGCACGACCCCGACCATCTCGCGCCAAGGCTGGGAGGGCAGAGCGGCCCGGTCGAGCTGCGCACCGCGTCTGACCCGGAGCGATGGATCGAGATCGCCACCTACCCTGTCGTCCCCGGCTCGGCCACTCCGTCGCTGCCGCCGGCCACGATCGTCGTCATGCGGGACGTGACGGACAGTCGTCGACGCGAGGCGGTTCGCGAGACGTTCATCGGGGTGTTGTCGCACGAGCTTCGGACGCCTGTGACCACCATTTTCGGCGGCGCGAAGCTCCTCGCTCGCGAGACGTCCACGCTCGACGAGGACACGCGGCGCGGGATCTTTCGCGACATCCACGATGAAGCCGAGCGGCTCCAGCGCCTGGTCGAGAACGTCGTTGCGCTCAACCGATTTGGCGAGGCGGTTGGGGAGATTGGCTGGGAACCCGTGCTGCTCCAGCGGCTGCTGCCGCGCGTCATCCAGTCTGAGGACGGCCGGTGGCCGGGCGTGGAATTCAAGCTCACGATCGAGTCCGGCCTGCCGACCGTGAGCGCGGATCCCACCTACGTGGAACAGGTCGTCCGCAACATGCTATCCAACGCGGCGAAGTATGGGGGGCTCAACTCGACGGTGGAGGTCCAGGCGGCCCGTGGCGAGGGCGAGGTGCTCGTCCGGGTCCTCGACGATGGGCCGGGGTTTCCGATCGAAGAACGCGACCAGCTGTTCGATCTGTTCTATCGTTCGGCCAAGACCGCATCGATCGCGGGTGGTGCGGGTATCGGGCTGTTCGTGTGCGCCCGTCTCGTCGCGGCTATGGGCGGCCGGACCTGGGCGGCCCCACGGGCGTCCGGTGGAGCAGAGTTCGGGTTCGCCCTGCCAGAGCTCGACGAGTAGCGCCCGGCCCGCGAGTAGCGCCCGGACCTCCGATCAGAGCCAGCGGCGCCACCGTGCCCAGGCGAGCAGGGACAGGGCGAACAGGACCATCGCGCCGACGACCACCCAGAAGATATTCGCGTTTTCGAAGAACTCGACCTTGAAGTTCATGCCCATGACCCCGGCGAGGACCACGGCCGGGAGCAGGACGGCCGATAGCAGCGTCAATCGCTTCATGGTCTCGTTGGCGTGCTGCGCCGCACGACCCATATGGATGTCATAACTCCCGAGCAGCAGGTCGCGCAGGTTCTCGATCGTAGCGATCGTGCGGTCCAGCCGGTCATTGAGGGCTGGCCACGGGCGGCCCAGCTCGTCGTGGAGCTCCATCTCGGGACGAGCGAGCGCGGCGAAGGCGAGCCGATGCGGGGTGAGCGTGCGCCGGATGTTTCCGATGCGGCGGCGCAGGGCAACGATCTCGCCGAGGATGTCCTCTCCGGGCGACGTCCGCAGCGCGCGATCGTCGAGCCGATCGATCTCGCGTTCGATCCCTTCCGCGAGCTCGAGGTAGCCGGTCAGGACCTCGTCCACGATGCCCGCCAGGAAGCCCGCCGCATCGAGCGCGCCGAATTGGGTGTCGTTGTGGGCGGCCTCGTCAAATCGTTCGAGGGTCGTCAGCTTGGCCTCGTGGACGGTAACCACCCAGTTGCGCCCGGCGACGAGGTCGAGCTCGATGGCCTCGAGGGTCGCCGTATGGTGCACCGACGGGTCGCCGTCAGCTTCGATGTCCATCAACACGAGATGGATATGGTCCGGGTACTGCGTGAGCTCTGCGCGGCCCGTCTCAGCCGCGAGCCGATCGATCAGGCGGTCGCCAAGGCCCATGGCCGCCGCGACGGTGCCGAGCTCGCCCCGGTCGCGCCCGATCAGGTCGACCCACAGGATCTGCCGGTCCGCGATCCGCTCCGCCAGCCCCGGTTCCAGCGCCACCTCGCGATCATGCCTATCGGCATCAAAGAGCCGGGCGCGGATCATGCGAGGGTCGGTGGCCTCAGCGGACGACCGCGAGCAGGGTCACGACCACGATCGCGACGACCGCAGTGCCGTACTGGAGGATATCCATGGCCAGATCGCGTCGGCCCCCGCCGCGAGTCTGTCGCGCCCGCAGCGGCGCGCTTCCGACGATGGACCGGATCATCGATCTCTTCCTCCGTGGGCCGGATGACAGCCCCGTGTTCGAGGGCCATGGCGTAGGTGCCCGTGGGCGCCAGCGTCGACGGTCCGGCATCCCGCGTGTGCGCGAGGTCGAGGTCCCGGTATCGCATTTGGATTGCAGGTGGACCGATGCGGCGCGACCTTCGCCGCTGATACCTCGTTGTTACGAACGGCGAGATTCACGTAGTCCCCACGCGTTGGAAGCGGACCGACATTTGATGCCGTCTCAAAGCTCGCGCGAAGGTCCTGGGCCATGACGGGCGGGCGATCAGCACAGAGAGCATTCGGATGGAGGAATCAGATGGGAATCATCTCGTGGATCGTCCTCGGGGCCATCGCCGGGTACCTCGCAGGGTTCCTGGTCAAGGGTGACGAGGGCCTGGGTGTCATCGGTCACATCGTGCTGGGCATCGTCGGCGCACTCGTCGGCGGCTTCCTTGCCCGAGTCGTGATGGGCATCGACCCGATCGACGGTGCACTCTACATCAGCTCGATCGTCGCCGCCGTCTTCGGTGCGGTGATCGTCTTCTGGGTCGTCGGCATGGTCACCGGACGGCGGGGCGGCGTCAGCTCCGTCTGAACCGGGCCGGCAACGCCGGCCAAGTCACTCGAACGAACGCCCACGGCCCAGTGGGCGTTCTTCGTTTGTCGGGACATCGGCCGACATGCGTTTGCAAGGTTCGGACCCGTGTTCGTTAGCGGCGACGACCGGCACAGACCGTAGGTTGACAGAGACAGAACTCCGAACATTCCCGCCTGGATGCGCTTGTGACGGGGCGCAACACCGGGCTTAGCGCAACGGACGACCCGGGCCCCTCACCGGGTCGTCCGTCGCCGTTTCGGG
>JBKKCW010000361.1:0-8632 GCA_046712485.1 Candidatus Limnocylindrales bacterium | reverse complement strand
AGCTTGAGCAGCGGGTTTGTCGGCGTCTCGAACCAGACGAGGCGGGCTCGCTCCGAGAGGGCCTCCCACAATGCATCCTGCCCCGTCGCGAGATCGACGTAGCGAGCGTCGACGCCATGCCGTCGGTGCACCCGCTCGAGGTAGCGATACGTGCCGCCGTAGACGTCGTCGCCGATGACGATCTCGTCGCCCGGTTCGGCCAGATCGGCGATGGCGGCCGTCGCCGCGGAGCCGGACGCAAAGGCGATTCCGTGCGTGCCGCCCTCGAGCGCGGCCACGGCGCGTTCGAGCCGCTCGCGCGTCGGGTTCTGCGAACGTGCGTATTCGTAGCCGCGCCTCGGCTTGCCGACGCCGTCCTGCGCGTAGGTCGAGGTCTGATAGATCGGTGGCGCGACGGCGCCGGTGAGCTCGTCCGGTTCGGCCCCGGCGTGAACGGCGAGCGTATCGAAGCTGTCGCCGTGGCCACCGACGGCGCGGTCGTCCATGGCGGGCATCATGGCATCCGGGCGGTCACGACGTGATGATCCAGCCATCGAGCTCGAACACCAGCTCCTTGCCATCGATGTCGTCGATCTGCACGCCGACCTGTCGGAACCCGAGGCGGCGAATGATCGCGAGTGACGGCATGTTGAGCGGTGAGACCGCCGCGCGGAACCGTTGCACGCCGTGCTCGCCCGCGGCCCAGTCGAACAGGGCCCGGACGACCTCCGTCGCTACGCCCTGGCGGCGGTGGGCAGGTTCCACGCGGTAGCCGACCTCGACGCGTCCCTCTGCGTCGGGCGGAGCGTGGAAGCCGGCGGTCCCGATGATGCCGCGGGAGCCGTCAGGCTCCGTCAGGACGATGGCGCGACCCAGCCAGGGCTGAACCGTTGCATCGACCTCGAGATCGGCGATCCGGAACTGGAGGAAGTTGTCCAGCTGGTCGGGGAGGCCGGCTGGGACACGCGCCCCGATCTCGGCGGCGGCTTCGTCGATGTCGCGGGCCTGCAGCAGACGCATGAACCGCATCGACATGGACACGAGCTCGAAACGGGCCGTGCGAATGGGCGGGACGTCCACATCTCGCATGGTCGCATCCAACTGATCCGTCCACCAGTCGGCCGCGCATCATCCGGTAACCTGATACATGGGTCAGGTCCCCGGGATGGGCGTGACGCTCAGCTTGAGTTGGACGTGACCCGACGAGCAGAAGCCTCCACAGCGTTCATCCCCCTCCCAGATTGCGACGAGGCCGCCGCGTCTCCACGTGTCATCCGTGGCAAGCACGGACCAGCCGTTGTTGGCAGCGAGCCCCGCGAATGCGAGACCGAGCGGGCCGTACGGGTGCCCGAGGAGGATGTTCGACTCCCAGACCGTCCCATTCGACTTGTCGCTCAGGACGGTCCTTCCCTGGTTGCAAAAGTGGATCCAGTACTTGTCGGGCTGCCTGTTCTCAGTGTCGGTCCCGGTGTCCATGTGGACCGCGATGTCCTCCGGTGGCCAGACTATCGCCTCGCGGATCTGCCAATCGATCTTTCCGCCTCCGCGCGCCGTAACGGTGTCGCACTTGCCCTCGTTGGCGCCCGGTTGGGTGGTCACAGTAAGGAAACCTTTGACCGCGCCCTCGGTGCCAAAGGCGGCGCTTCGAGCCTCGGTCACGTCGAAGGTGCCGGTGGCTCGAGCCGTCGCGACGACCCCGTTGTAGTTTGCCGCCTTGTCGACGACCAGGATCGATTCGACTTCGAGCTTGACCTTGTACGACCGATGCCACTTGACCGTGGCCTGACGCTCAGCCCGGATGACCACTGGTGACTGGAGGATCGTGGCCATCTCGGGACCGAGTGCCCGTGCGATGTTGGCGCTTGCCTTGACGGTGACGAGCGCTTCCTGCTCGGGGCCAACCCCGCCGGGCCCCGGTTCAGTCTTCTGGGTGTGCTCCAGGACGGCCAGGCCGTCGTTGTCGGTGGCCTGACAGCCCCAGTCCGGGCAGTCATTCGTCCCATGACGCCGGAGCTGGGCATCGTCCCAGGTCACGGGCGCTTCCTTGAGCGGTCCCTCGGGCGGGAGCGTGACCCCGGTCAGCAAGCCGCAATCGATCGCTTGCTGCGTGGGTCGGACGCGAAGGCGAAGCGTGAACGAGAAGGCAGCGATACCGGTGTTGCCTGTGTCCTTGTGGAAGTAGTGCCAGCTTTGGCTGCCCGTCAGCTTCGCCTCGACCGCGGCATGCATCAGGACGGAGTGGAGGTACGCCGAGATCCCGGTCTGGCCCGCCGTGAGGCCACCACGGAGCATCTCGTGGGCGACCTGCCCGATCGTTCGGTTGGCGCGGTCGGCCAGGCGACCGATGTTGTCGCATGCAGCGGAGCTGGCCAGCATGACATCCACCGCTCCATCGAGACTGGCGACCTGTCCGTACAACGGGGCAAACGCCGGCGCGGCGGCGTCGAGGCTAGGCAGCGTGAGGTCCGCCGCGAGCAGGAAGACCGACAGGGCGTCCAAACGGACTGCCCCCGTGTCAAACGGCGCGGCAAGGTCGATCCCTGTCGAGCCCTGCTGGGTCAGTTCCCGCACGACTCTGATCCCGTACCCGGTCGGCCCGGACGGGTCGTCCAATGCCGCTGCCGTCCCACGCTGGATGGCGCCGGCCAGGTCGTCGATGGTGATGGCCTGGCCGCCATCGGAGATCCCGGCAAGTGCCAGGCCATCCACCATGTCGGCGAGCCCCGTCGAGTCGCCCTCGCCGACCGCGATCGCGAGCCCGTAGACCTCGAAGTCGTAGACGAAGAAGTCGGCCGATGAGCGCTCGGCGCCGACAACGACAGGGTGCCCGTCGGGGGTGTAGACGCCGATCCCGGCGGCGGCGAATACGGCCAGGATCCCGTCGCGACGCGCTATGTCGCTCGACGCACCGAGCACCGCTGCAGCGGCCGCGACCGGGTCGCGCGCGGCATCGACGGCGACCGCTTGCGGCTGGGGCGCGACTGTCTCGCCCGCCGGCGCTTCCCCCGTGTTCGGCGACGGCGACGAACGCGCCGGTTCAACCGACGATTGCCCGCATGCGGCAACGAACACGAGTGTGGCGATGACGAAGAGGCAAAGCTCCGCCTTGCGGCCCATCCGACCCACCGCCGCTACATCCGGCCCGCGGCGAGAGAGCCGATCTGCTTCATGAGGTCGACAACCACTCCCGCATCTGCCGACCCGTCATCGAACACGGCGACCGACAGAACGGAGCCGTTCTTCAGGACAACAAGGGCGCCCTGGTTCGGGTCATATGCGGCCCTCTCACCAATCCCGGCGATCTGCTCGGCGGTTGGTGAACCTGCGAACGCATCGAAGACGAAACTCGCCGACACGCCGTCGATCTTGGTCAGCACGAATGCCGCGAGCGGCGCGCCATCGGCCGATTGGATGTCGCACGTGTCCGGTGGCCCGGCGATGACGGACGTCCTCACGGGCTGTCCGAGGATGCCACCGTGCTCGTCCTGGGTCACCAGGGCGCATACTTCCCCTGCCCCGCCGCCGGCCGGCGGCGGTTCGGGCGCCACCGGGGCACTCGCCGGGGCTTGGGACGCAGGTGGTGCTTCGGCGGCCTGCGACGGTCCACCTACGGCCGCCTGACTCTGGGCGCCACCTGGGGCAGAGGCGGTCGAACCGGATGTGGCGCCACTACCGCCGCCGCATGCGGCCAGCGCGACGACGAGCGTAACGAGGAGTAGCGCGGGGCGCCGGTGAGCGATCATGGCGTTGTCCTCCGTTCCGAATGACGTTCTGGCGAGGGTTGGATGGCTGCGGAGGCGCCCACGTCCGTGGCATCCTCCGACGGCGTCGAAGGCGGGATGAGCAGGGCGAGCTCGGTGCGTGATCCGACGCGGAGCTTGCGATAGAGCTCGACGCGATCGGCATCGACCTCGATGACCGTCACGCCGAGCCGGTCGGCGATCTCGTCATCCGTCCGGCCCTCCGCGATGAGGCGGGCCACGCGAGCCTCACGCAAGCTGAGACCGGGACGACCGGCGTTCATGGCAACGGGTCCACCTCAGTACGGCCTGTTTGGGTGGGAAGACTCGAGGCCGCTGGTAACGTGGCGGTGACGCCGCGGTAACGGGCTGCCACAATGGCGGGCGAGGGGTTGGCGAGGGTGGATTTTCGGATCCTGGGTCCGCTGGAGGCGCTCGACGAGGGCCGCGACGTTGCGCCCCGGCGAGGGCAGCAGCGCGCCCTCCTGGTTGAGATGCTGCTCCACCCCAACCAGCTGGTGTCGACGGACCGCCTGATCGATTCGCTCTGGGGGGACGTGCCGCCCGACACCGCGGCGAAGGCCCTCCAGGGACACGTGTCGGCGCTCCGAAAGCTCATCGGCCGGGAGCGGATCCGGACAGAGCACGGCGGCTATCGGCTCCAGGTGCTGCCCGGCGAGATGGACCTCGACCGTTTCGAAACGGCCCTGCACGCCGCGCGCTCGACGGCGGAGCCCGAGGCGCGGGCAAGGCAGCTGAGGGAAGCCCTCGCGACCTGGCGGGGCGATCCGCTGGCCGACCTGCGGTACGAGGCGTTCGCTCAGCCTGATATCGAGCGGCTCGAGACGCTGCGCATCGGCGCCATCGAGGAACGGATCGAGGCGGACCTGGCAGTCGGACGGCACGCAGAGGTGCTGTCAGAGCTCGAGTGGTACATCGCCAGCCACCCCTTGCGCGAACGCCTGCGGGAGCTCTACATGCTGGCGCTTTATCGCTCGGGCCGGCAGGCCGAGGCGCTACGTGCCTATCAGGATGTGCGTCGCCGGCTCTCGGAGGAGTTGGGCATCGACGCGGGACCGTCTCTGCAGAGGCTGGAACAGCGGATCCTGAGCCAGGATCCCGAGCTCGAACCGCCTCCAGCGGCGCCTCCTCGCGCGATACGCCAGGAGCGAAAGTCGGTGACGGTCGTCGTGTTCGGCGTGTCCGGCTACCCTCGAGTGGATCCCGAGAGCCTCGACGCCACGGTCGCGCCGGCGCGCGTTCGGATCGAGACCGCGATCCGGCGGTTCGGCGGCGCGGCCCAGCCGTTGTTCGCGAACGCCCTGCTCGGGATCTTCGGAGCCGATCGCGCCCACGAGGACGATGCCGAACGGGCCGTCCGGTCGGCACTGGCCTCCGCCGAGGCAGTCGCCGAACTCAGGCTCACGGTGCACGCAGCTGTCGAGGTGGGCGACGCCCTCGTGACCATCGACGGCGATCAGATCGAGCTGACGGGCGAGGTCCTGAGCGCCGCCAACCGACTGCACATCGCCGCATCGTCCGGCGAAGTCCTCGTTTCCGCAGCAGTTCGGCGAGCGACTGCGGAGTCGATCGCATACGTTGAGGTTGAGGCGGGGATCTGGCGTGCAACCGGCCAGCTCCGCTCGCCTAACGCGCGGGCGACCGAGCGAACAAGTGCGACGTTCATCGGCCGAGAGGGCGATCTTGCGCTGCTCGAAGGCGCTTTCGCGCGAGCGCGCCACGAGCGTCGCGTCCAGGTAGTGACGATCGTCGGCGAACCGGGCGCCGGCAAGTCTCGCCTGGTCCAGGAGCTACGGGCGCGGCTCGCGACGCGCGCTGAGGCCCACGCCTGGCGTGAGGGGCGATGCGTTCCGTACGGCGACGGCGTGACCTACTGGGCGCTTGGCGAGATCGTCAAGGCCGAGGCTGGAATCCTCGAGACGACCGACGCCGACGAAGCACGCGCCCGGCTCATCGCGAGCATCGAACGGCTGGTTGAGGATGCCGACACGCGGGCTTGGCTCGTCACCAACATCGCCCCACTGGTCGGGATCGCCGGCCCCAATGAAGGCGACCATGGCCAGTCGATCGCCGCGTTCCGCGAGCTGCTTCAGCAGATCGCGCGCCGCGATCCGCTCGTCCTTGTCCTCGAGGACCTGCACTGGGCAGATGCCGCGCTCATCGACTTCGTCGATGATTTCGTCGCCCGGGTGATCGGCCCGGTCCTCGTCGTGTGCACGGCACGGCCCGAATTCGTCGACGTTCGGCCGGGCTGGGCGGCGGGCGCCCGAAACGCCGTCTGGATCAGCCTCGCCCCACTCGCAGAGGAGGCCATGGCCAACCTGATCGGCGAGCTGCTCGGACACCGACCGAGCGCCGAGACAGTGCGTCGCGCCGGGGGCAACCCGCTCTTCGCGCATGAGCTCGCGCGAAGCCTTGCCGCTGGCGGCACCACTCCCATGGAGCTCCCGGATTCGATCCAGGCCGTCATCGCCTCAAGGCTGGACGCGATGCCGTGGGATCTGCGCGAGTCGGCGTGCAGCGCCGCGGTCGTCGGCGACGTGTTCTGGACCGATGCCATCGTTGCGATTGACGGTCTGCCGCCGGGCGAGGCGAACCGCCGCCTCCAGGGGCTCGTCGCGCGTGACGTCGTGCGGCCGGCCGGGCGGTCCTCCGTCCGGGCGACCGAGGAATACACGTTCGTCCACTCGCTCGTTCGCGACGCCGCTTATGACCGCCTGCCCCGCGCCGAGCGCACGCGGCGGCACCTGGCCGCGGCCGACTGGATCGAACGCCTGGCCGCCGATCGAACGATCGACCATGCCGAGTTCCTGGCGCACCACATGTCGGCGGTCCTCGAGGGCATGGATCCATCTGCAGACCCGGACGTGGTGGCGACCCTGGGCGCGAAGACGGCGCGCTTCCTGCGCCTGGCCGGCGACCGGGCGATCCGGTTGGACGTGGCCGCGGCCGAACGCTTCTACGAGCGAGCGCTGGCCCTCCTCGAGGTGAGCCATCCGGATCGCCCAGGCACGCTCGTGCGACTCGCCGACGCCGCCCAGGAGGCGAACCGGCTGCGTGAGGCCGTTGGCTGGTACGAGGAGGCCCTGGGTGCCCTCGAGGCGGCTGGCGACCAGATCGTGATCGCCGAAGCGATGGACGGACTAGCCAGAGCAAGCTGGCGCCTGGGCGACACGAAACGTCACGCCGATGTCGTGGACGAGGCGATCGCCAGGCTCGCATCCGGGCCGATCGGTGCCGAGCTGGTCCGCCTGTGGGGCCAGAAGGCGCGCGGCCTGGTCCTGGACGGGCGCCCCGCCGAGGCGCTGCCGTGGATCGAACGCGCGTCGACGGCCGCCGAGGCGGCAGGGGTGCCCGAGGTCAGGATGCGGATGTTGATGTATGACGACATCGCCCGGCTCGAGCTGGGCCACGCGGTCACACTCGACGGTCATCGCGAGGCTGTTCGCCTGGGCCACGAGCTCGGCCTCGGGTTCGAGACGGCGGTGGCGTACAGCAATCTCGCGGTCGAGGTTGCCCACGATGAAGGTCCGGCGGCGGCAATCGCGATCATCGAAACCGCAATCCAATTCTCAGAGCAACGAGGGCTGCATCACATGGTCGCGCGAGCTCGCTCGGCTGCTCTCGAATTTCACCGTGACATGGGTGCCTGGGATCAGGCTCTGGCTGACGCGGAGGCGCAGGCACGGGCGGAAGAAGGCCAGGGCCCGACGCAGCAGGCGATCGACGCCTTGATCACGCAAGCCGAGGTGCTCGTGGGGCGTGGGTGCGTCGTTGAGGCGGATCCGATCGTGCGCGACCTGATCCCGGCAGCCAGGCACATCGGGAGCCTTCAGGTGCTGGCACCCGTGCTCGCCGTCGTGGCGCGCTTCGAGCTGCAGCGTGGCCGCCTCGATTCGGCGAGGGCCTTGATCGAGGAGCTCGACCTGGCCACGCGCGACAATCCCGGGTGGCGGAGCTGGGTCGCGGCGGAGGCGGTGCGAGTGAGCGTGGCCGTATCCGAACTGCCACTCGCGCTGCGAATGCTGGAAGGGACGACGACGATCCCGCGCCGGAACCATGGCACGGTGCTGTCGGCGCGCGCGGCCGTCGCCGAGGCGCGTGGGGAGCTTGACCAGGCCCTGGAGTTCCACGGGGCCGCCGCGGAATTCTGGGCGAACTTCGGCCACGTGCCGGAGCACGGTCATGCGTTGCTCGGCAAGGGTCGGTCCCTGGTGCTCCTCGGCTGGCCCAACGAGGGTCGGGCTGCCCTTGATACCGCGCGGACGATCTTCGTCGGCCTCGCGGCCGGCCCGATGATCGACGAAGCTGAGCGCTGGCTTCAGCGGACCCCACCCGGTGCCCCGGACATCGCCTGACGCCACCGCGGACCGAGACGGGCGCGGGCCAAGTGTCAGCCGCGACTCGCAGGCTCGATTCGAGAGCGACCACGAGCTGCGATCCAGCCCTCGACCGATTGCCACTCCCAGATCGGTCCGGCACCGAGCTGGACCATAGGCGGCGGGAAGTCGCGGTGCCGACGACGCCAGGATTGAATGGTGTTGACCGGTCGCCCGGCACGGGCGGCGATCTCCGCCACGCTCACCAACTCAGGGGCGTTCGACACAGTCGTGTAGGACGCTGGCGATTCGCCGACCTCGTGCCCAGCCTCGTGCTCTGGCGGTACGAGGGGCTCGCGAAAGCCCTCGGCCCCGAAGTCTGGGTCAAACGCGAACCCGATCTCGATGCCCTGCTCTCGCATGACCGCGAAGCTCACGTGGTCGACCGGCGAGACACCTGCCCCACCCGCCCGTTGGGCGGCGAGGGCCTGTCTGTGGAGCGGCTCGTCGACCCAGATAACACGGTAACCAGCGGCAGGATGTCATCCGCGAGGCGGTCGGCCGCTGCGCGCC
>JBKKCW010000360.1:0-16886 GCA_046712485.1 Candidatus Limnocylindrales bacterium | reverse complement strand
TCACGTGGTGCGGACCCCTGTCGGCGACAAGTACATCCTCGAGGGGATGCAGGTATCCGGCGCCGGTCTCGGAGGCGAGAAGAGCGGGCATGTGATCGTGCTCGAGCACACGACGTCCGGTGACGGGATCGTGACCGCGCTCGAGGTGCTCCGCGTCATGGGCCGGCATTCGGCCGGTCTCGGCGAGCTCGCCGCCGCCATTCCGCTGCTGCCCCAGCAACAGCGAGCCGTCAAGGCGCGTCACAAGGACCAGTGGGAGGGCGACCAGGCGCTCCAGGGGGCGATCGCCGAGGCCAACCGGCGGCTCGATGGCGGGGGACGCGTCCTTGTCCGTCCGTCCGGCACGGAGCCCGCGCTGCGGGTCATGGTCGAGGGTCCGGACGAGGCCCTCGTCGCGGAGCTGGCCGACTCGCTGGCTGCGCTCGCGGGGGAGCGACTAAACTAGCGCCGGTGCCCACCCCAGCGGCGTCACCACGATCCGCCGAGCCTCCGCCGGCGGAACCATCGGAGGGCTCGACCCAATGTGCGGCATCGTCGGTTACACGGGACCCCGCGAGGCGGGCCCGATCCTCCTCGAAGGGCTCAAGCGGCTCGAGTACCGGGGCTACGATTCGGCGGGGATCGCGCTTGTCGACGAGGACGGCGCCCTGTTCGTCGAGAAGAAGGCCGGCAAGCTTGCGAACCTGACCATGGCAATCGCCAACCGCACACCACACGCCGCGATCGGTCTCGCCCACACGCGTTGGGCGACCCACGGGCGGCCGAACGATCTGAACGCCCACCCCCACCAGGATTGCACGGGTGATGTGACGGTCATCCACAACGGGATCATCGAGAATTTTCGCGAACTCCGCGACGGGCTCGAGGCGCGGGGTCACACGCTGACGTCGGAGACGGACACGGAGGCGATCGCCCATCTCGTCGAGGAGGCATACGCGGGCGACCTCGCAGACGCCGTTCGAGCCACGCTGCGTCAGCTCCACGGCGCCTATGCGCTCGTGGTCATGCACAAGTCGGAGATCAGCCGCCTCGTCGGCGCCCGCCAGGACGTGCCGCTGATCGTGGGCCGCAACGGCGAAGAGAGCTTCCTCGCCAGCGACGTTGCCGCGATCCTCGCGCATACCAACCGGGTCGTCTTCCTCGAGGAAGGTGATGTTGCCGATGTCCTGCCGACCGGCGTCGAGGTCACCGACATCCACGGCACGCACCGTGAACGAGCCGAGACCATCATCACCTGGACGCCGGAAGCCGCCGAGAAGGGTGGCTATGACCATTTCATGCTCAAGGAGATCCACGAGCAGCCGGAGGCGCTCCGGCAGTCCATCGCAGGGCGTGCCACGCGTGACAGGCGCATCCACGTCGAGGAGCTCGAACCGCTCGCGGACACCCTGCGCAACGTGAACCGCGTCGAGATCGTCGCCTGCGGCAGCGCCTTCTACGCCTCGCTGGTGGCTGCCGCTGCGATCCAGGACTGGACGGGACTGCCCGCGCGCGCCACGGTCGGATCCGAGTTCCGCTACAGCCCTCCACCGCTGGACGAGCGGACGCTCGTGATCGCGGTGACGCAGTCCGGCGAGACCGCCGACACGATCGCCCCGACACGGCACGCCCGGGAGCGTGGTTGCCCGATCATCGCCGTGACGAACACCGTCGGCTCGGCGATCACGCGAGAGGCGGATGCCGTCGTGTTCCTCCAGGCGGGGCCCGAGATCGCCGTTGCCGCGTCCAAGACGTTCGTAACCCAGGTGACCACGCTGGTGATCGTCGCCGCCGCGATCGCCGGCATACGAGGGAGCCTGGGCGCCGAGCAGGAGGAGGAGCTGGCCGATGCCCTCCACGCGCTCCCCGGCGCGGCGCAACGAGCGATCGATGCCGCCGTCGTCGAGGCCGATGCCCTTGCCCGGCGCTACGTGAACTCGCGTGGGTTCATGTTCGTCGGCCGCGGCTACACCTACCCGGCGGCACTGGAAGGCGCGCACAAGCTCAAGGAGATCAGCTATGTCCATGCCGAGGGCTACGCCGCCGGCGAACTCAAGCATGGCCCCATCTCGCTGCTCGATGCCGAATGCCCGCTCGTCGCGGTGGCCACCCGTTCGTCGGTCTACGACAAGCTGATCAGCAACGTCATGGAGGGCAGGGCTCGCGACGCCAAGGTGATCGCGGTGGCGACGGAGGGAGATCCGCAGATCGAGCGGTTTGCCGACGATGTCCGCTGGGTGCCCGACACCCACGAGGCTCTCAGCCCCGTGCTCGCCGTCATCCCACTCCAGCTCTTCGCCTATCACATGGCCGTCGCGCGGGGCACGGACGTCGACCAGCCACGAAACCTCGCGAAGTCGGTCACGGTCGAGTAGCGGCAATGTCGCCGGCGGATCCGACGGACGGCGTCGCGGTGCCACATGGTTTCGTGCCGGCGGGCACGACCGAGCTCGGAATCGACATCATCAAGGTCGAGCGGATCCGGGCCGCGCTCGAGCGGTTTGGATCGCGTTTCTCGCGACGTGTCCTGACCGACGCCGAACGCCGGTACGTCCGCGATCGACCCGAGACCATGGCCGGCCGCTGGGCCGCCAAGGAGGCCGTTTCGAAGGTCCTGGGGCTCGGTGTGCGAGGGATCGGCTGGCGCGAAATCGAGATCGAGCGGATGCCCACTGGTCAGCCCGCGGTGCGGCTCCATGGGCGGGCGGCCGCGCGTGCCGAGCAGCTCGAGATGGGCCGGATTGCGATCTCCATCAGCCATGAATCCGAGTACGCGGTGGCCATCGCGTTCGGAGTCAGGACCGCTGGTGGGCGCTACGTGTTCCCACTCGACATCGAGGCCCGCCTCGACGACAGGGAGCGGCGGATCCTTGCCCGGCTCGAGCGGCTTCGCGGCGCGAGCGAGGTTGCCCCCGCAGACGAGACCGACCGCGCGTCCATCCCCAAGGAGCCGATGCGTGCCTGAGCGACGGCCGGTCGGCTTTGGCCGTCATGAGACGCCGGCGCCGGCGCCCGCCGAGGAAGGCGGTCCATTCCCGGTCGGTGCCACGAGGCTGGACGACGATGCTGTCGCGGCCCTGCTCCCGGTGCGCCCCAAGCGCGGGCACAAGGGCTCGTTCGGGAAGGTGCTCGTGGTCGCGGGTTCCCTCGATTACGCCGGTGCGGCGCTGCTCGTCTGCCGGGCGGCGGGACGCACGGGCGCCGGGCTCGTCACCCTGGCCGTGCCCGAGTCCCTCCAGCCGCTGTTCGCGGCAAAGGTCGTCGAAGCCACGACGATGGGACTGCCCGAGGACGATGTGGAGGAGGTGGATCCTGAGCCCGCGCTCGCCCGGATTCTGGACCATGAGCACGACGCCATCGTCGTCGGTCCGGGGCTTCGACCAGGTCTGGCGACGGCAGAGCTGGTCCGATTGCTGCTGTCTTCGTCCGGCGAGACCGATCCGCCGCCGATCCTCCTCGATGCCGAGGCGCTTCGGTCCCTCGCGAGCATGGACAGCTGGTGGGAAGGCGGCCACCGGCCGGCCGTTCTGACGCCCCACGCCGGCGAATTCGCCAGGCTCCGCGCCGGCAGCGGCCGGGAGCCGGATGCCGACGGCGACCTGGCATCAGATGACGACGCCCGCGTCGCCGCCGCCCGGGACGCCGCCGTCGCCTGGAGCGTGGTCGTGGTGCTCAAGGGCGCCCGGACGGTCATTACCGCACCAGACGGGACGGTCGCCGTGGCGCCGTTCGAAAACCCGGCGCTTGCAACCGGCGGCACGGGGGACGTGTTGTCGGGCGCCATCGGCTCGCTGTTGGCTCAGGGGGTGGCGCCGTTCGCCGCAGCGAGGCTCGGCGTCTATCTCCATGGCGTGGCCGGGGACGGGATTCGCGAGCGGTTCGGCGACGCCGGTCTGCTTGCCTCGGACCTCCCCGACGGGTTGGCCATCGCCCGAAAGCGGCTCGCGGCGCTTGCCGAGCGCAAGGGGAGCGGCAAACGTCTCGGGTTCGCCGCCCGCGAAGTCCCAACCGACTCGGCACCCGCCCGTTGACCGAGCATCCGGTCTGATCCGCGTAGTGGCCGTCGCGCGACCCTCGATCGAGACCCGGCTCGCGGCCGCCGGGCTACCGAACCTACCTCGGACCGCCTGGCTCGAGATCGACCTCGATGCGCTTCGCCATAACCTCGGGGTGCTGCGCGAACTGGCCGGTCCGAACGTGCCGGTCCTGCCGGTGGTCAAGGGGGACGCCTACGGGCACGGCGCCGTCCGTGTGTCGCAGTCGCTTGAGGACGCCGGCGTCGACGGCCTCTGCGTCGCGTACTTCGATGAGGCGCTCGAGCTCCGTGCGGGCGGCGTTCACACGCGGATCCTCGTCCTCTACCCGGTCCCGGCAGCGTGGGCCGGGGAGGCGGCGCGGCTCGGGATTGCCGTGGCCGCGGGAGACGCCGCGCTGCTTGGCGAGCTTGTGGACGCGGCTCGAACACTCCCGGACGGGACGCCGCTCGACGTCGAGCTCGAGGTCGAGACGGGTCTTGGCCGCGGCGGATACGCGGGTGACGAGCTCGTCGCCGCCGCTCACCGGATCGTCGGCGCGCCGGGGCTGCGACTGAGTGGCCTGTGGACCCACCTCCAGGCGCCCGAAAATGTTGCCATCACGAGGATCCAGATGACGCGATTCGAGCAGGCTGCCGCCAGCCTCGTCGCGGCGGGTGTCCCGCAGCCCGACCGCCACGTCGCCGCCAGCGCGGCGCTGCTCAACGATGGCGTAGCGCGGTACGAAGGGGTGCGCCCTGGTCTCGCGATCTACGGCCTCGTCCCCGACGAGAACGCGTCGGACCACCTTCCGCGGGACGTCCCGGACGCTCTCCGACCGGTCATGGCCCTCTATGCGCGACCAGTCCGGGTCCAGGACCTGCCCGAAGGATGGGGGATCAGCTATGGGCCGACGTTCCGGACCGCGAGATCGAGCCGGATCGCGACCTTGCCGTTCGGCTACGGGGATGGCTGGTCGCGCCGGCTGTCGAACCGGGCGCAGGCGTTGGTGAGGGGGATCCGCGTACCCCTCGTCGGCAACGTATCGATGGACGCGGTGATGGTCGACGTCACCGACGTGCCCGGCCCACCCGTGACCGTGGCTGACGAATTCGTGTTGCTCGGCCGCTCCGGCGATGACCGAATCACGGTCGCCGATCTGGCGCACGTCCGCAACACGAACAGCTGGGAAGTGGTCACCGGCATGGCCCGCCGAGTACCCCGGGTGTACCATGCGGCAGCCGGACCGGTCGGTCTGCGAGCGCTCACCGAGCGGAGTATCTAGTTGGCGCGTATCGAAATCTGGAACGGCGACATCTGCGACCTCGAGGTCGACGCGATCGTCACCCCGGCCATCGGTTCGCTCTGGATGTCGACCGGCGTTGCAGGCGCGATCAAGCGCGCGGGCGGCGACGAGATCGAGTTCGATGCGATCCGCCAGGGCCCCGTCAAGCTCGGCGGCGCCATCGTCACCACGGCCGGGATCCTCGCCGCGCGGGCGGTGATCCACGCGTTGTCGCTCGATCGCGACAGACGGACAAGCGCGGAGACGCTCGACATGGCGGTACGTAGCGCGATGGCCCGCGCACGCGAGATCGGGGCGACGAGCATCGCGTTCCCGGCGCTCGGTTCGGGTGTCGGCGGGTTCTCACTGGAGGACGGTGCCAGGATCACCGTGCAGGCAGTCCGCGAGGAGCTCGCTGCGAGCCCCACCATCGCCCAGGTCGTCTTCGCACTCCGCGGCTCCGCCGCATACAGGGCGTTCAGTCAGGCACTGCAGGAGGCAACGCCGATGTCGAGCGGGGCCCGCTCGTGAACACACCCTACGGGCCCAGCGAGGAACAACGCGACGAGCTTGTCGAGCAGGTGGCCCGAGAGATCGAGCTCCTCGGGATGGCCGGACCGGCCGTGCACTTCCTGGAAGCGAGTCGGCCGTATCGGGCGCTCGGCGCCAACGCGATGCTCTTCTTCGACCCGGTGCTTCGCGGCGTCTTTGGCGGCGAGCTCGCGTCTGCAAGCGAGATCCTGGCCGACGACACCGGCATCGAGCTCCTGATCGCCCGCCTCGAAGAGCAGGACGACGACGACATCACCTGGGACGCATAGTCCCTCGTCGGGGACGCCCCAGCCGCGCGTTGCCCACCGCCGACGGTCGCTCACGCACTCCGCAGTGCGCTCGCTCCCTTTCGTCGGCGGGCGCCTTCGTCTGGAACGTCCGCGACGAGGGTCGATCATGAGGCACAACCTCGCGTGGGGCATTCCATCCGTGGTATGCGGTCGTGAGTAGCGAGCCGCGGGCGTTCATGACGCTCGATGTTGGTGGCGCGACCATCTCTTCCGCGCTCATTGGACGGGTTGGCGGCCGATGGCGGTTGATCGGATCCGCCGTCCTCCCGGCCGGCGCGGATCCCGAGGCCGTCACCGCCCTGCTCGTCTCGCGTGCGGCTGCCGCCGACCCGGACATGTGCGCTGCACTGGCAATCGACCCAAGACGTGTCGACGCCCTGCCGCGGCTCGACGTGGCGAGCCATCCGGCACCTCGGCTCGCCGTCGTCGCCGGATCCGAACGTGCGCTGGCGCCACTCGTCGCGGTTGCCTCCCGCAGTGGCTGGCGGACATCGGGGGCCTGCGCGGAAACGACCGATCCCCTCGAGATGTCGACCCTGCTGTTGGACGCGGACGTGGACGGGATACTGGCGGGAGCAGGTGCGCCGCCGGCCGCCGACGAACGCCGTGCGCTCGGCGAGCTCGGAGCCCTGGTTGCGGCGGCAGCCTATCGCCGCCCCGAGCTCCCGGTCGTCCTGGCCGGCGGCATGGGTGCGGAGTTCCACGCCTTCGGTGACGTGACCGAGCGGCCCGGGCGCGTGCTGGTGGGACCCGCGGCCCACGCCGGGCCGGGCGGCGACGACGTACGCGAGCTCCTGGTCGACGTCGCGTTGCCGCCCGACGATTCGCGTCGAGCGCTGGGTGCCGCCGCGTTGTCCCTCGCCGACCTGCTCGATCGACGAGTCGAGATCGTCGAGATCGGGTTCGATGGTGGGACGCGAGCGGGCGCCTGGCCCGTGGCGGGCAGTTCTCCCCGGGTCGATCTCGCGATTGTTCCGACCGCCGGGCTCGCGCCGGCTGATCCGGACGACTACGTTGTCGATCGTGTCGCGACATGGGCCACCGGGCCCGCCGATCGGCACCGTCTGCGGGACCGCATGCGCGAGCTCCGGATCGCCCCGCTGGCCGAAGCGCCCGGGGAAGGCATCGCCTTGCGGATGGCGGCGACCCGGGCGGCCCTGGGTCGCCTCGCGCATTGGACGCCGGACTCGACCGCCCGGCCGGCGGCGGACCTAGTCGTGGCCACCGGGGGTGCCTGGGCGGTGATGGCCGCCGCGTCGGTCACGCTCACCCTGGTCGACGTGCTCCGCCGGGCCGGAGCAGCCCAATACGCCCTCGATCACGCGCGGCTGTTGGCTCCCCTTGGCTCGATCGCCGACCCGCGGGAGCGGCGAGCGATCATCGCCGATCTGGTCGACGATCTCCTCGTGCCGCTCGGAACCGTGGTCACGCCGAGTGGTCTGCGGCACGGCCGGAGCGCCGGCTCCCTCCGAATCCACGGCGCCGATGGCGGTGGCGAACTCGAGCTCCGGCCCGGTAGCCTCGAGCTCGTCGACCTACCGACGGGTGGCACGGCGATCGCTGAGTTCCAGTTCCACGACACGGTCCGGATCGGCGGTCGGGGACGCCACTTCGCGGTCGACGTCACCGGCGGTCTCGGGGGTCTGATGGTCGACCTTCGTGACGTCCCGCTCCGCCTGCCCGATCGAGCAGATCTGCGCAGCGAGGCCCTCGAGACCTGGCAGGCCGCTGTGCTGGCCCGGAGCGAGGGATGACCAGCGCGGCAGCGGACGTGCGTCTCGTCCCGTCGCGCTCGCTCGTCGTATCGCCCGTGGACGTGGTCTTCCGCCTCGCGCCAGGCGACCACCCGCTTGTCTCGGCCGGGGATTCGGTCGTGGTCGGCGCTCCGATTGCCGAACGAATCCGCGACCCGAGTCTCGAAGAGGTCCATGCCTCGCCAACACCCGAGCCCGTGCCCGGCGGTCGCTGGTCGGGGCCCGGGCATGGATCCGCCGGCCAGCTCGACAGCGGTGAGTTCGTCTTTTCGTGGCGGAACCGTTGGCGGGTCGCGGGCGGCACCCTGAGCGATCCCCTCGAGACGCCATTCGCGGGCATCGTCCGTGAGGTCCGCAGCGGGACGTCGATCACGGTGCGTGCCGCGGGTCGCGGCCTTCGCGGCATCGTGACGCTCGGCGGCCCGACTCGTGGGCGCCTGCAGGGCAGTCCGGACAGCGAGCTCCGGGCCGGTGGCCTGGACGTCCACTCCGCGGGTGCGATCCTCGTCGTTGGTTCCCGGGTCGACGCGGAGACGTTGACCCGGGCGCGGGCGATGGGCGTCCGCGGAGTGGTCGTGACCGGATTGTCGAGCAAGGAGCGACGCGACTATCTCGCGTCGGAAGCTCGCCAGCGATCGGCGCTTCACCGCTTGCCGCCTTTCGCTGTGCTCGTGCTCGACGGTGCCGTCCGGCGACCCGTCGCCGGCGCGGTGCAGGCGTTGCTCGGTGCGTTGTCCGGTCACGAAGTTGCGATCGTGTCGACGCCGCCGACGCTCATCTTCGACGTCCCGGGTCTGGTGGTGCCCACCCCGCCAGCGGATCTCGTTCGCGTTCGGGGCGGGGCGCTCGGTGGCCGGGAGGGCCGCTTCGTGGAAGCTGTCGGACCGCGTCGCTTTCCCGGTGGTGCACACCTCGAGGCCGCCCTCGTCCAGTTCCCTGATGGCCAGATCGCGGCGGTTCCCCTTGGCGATCTCGAACGGTTCGTCTGATCGCGGGCCATCACGCAGGGCTGCCGCTCGGCGCGAGCGACCTCCGTGGGCTACGCTCGGCGGCGATGTCCGCGCAAACGATCGTCGAACGACGGGTTCAGGCGCCCGATCCTGCTGCCACCTCGGCGTTTGGCAGGGCGCTGGCGGCTGCGGCGCGCGCCGGTGACCTGATCTGCCTGTGGGGCGAGCTGGGCGCCGGCAAGACGCACCTGGCCAAGGCCTTTGGGTTGGGGCTCGGGGTGACGGCGACGATCAATTCGCCGAGCTTCATCCTGATGGCGGAATATGCCGGTCGCCTGCCGCTCTTCCATGTCGACCTCTACCGGCTCGGCGACGCCTCCGATGTCGTCTCCGGTGGCCTGATCGACGACCGCCAGTCGACCGGCGTCACCCTGGTGGAATGGCCGGACCGAATGGCCGCGATCCTGCCCGCCGAACGGCTCGACGTAATGATCGAGGGGGCCGGTGACGACCCACGGACGATCACGCTTCGCGCCGGAACCCCCGATCTCCGGCGATACCTCGACGCGGTCCCATGAGCGGCAGTCACGACGGGCGCCGACGCGCGATCCTCGCGTTCGATACGGCGACCACACACGTCGTCGTCGCCACCGGCACACCGGACGGGCGTGTCGACGGGATCACCACCTGGGCAGCAGGCTATCGCCACGGCGAGACGCTCCTCGCCACGATCGGCCGGTTCCTGGGCGAACAGAACATCCGACGGTCGCGTCTTGCCGGGATCGTCGTGGGCACGGGCCCCGGGGCGTTCACCGGACTGCGTGTTGGGCTCGCGACCGCCAAGGGGCTGGCCCACGGGCTCGGGCTCCCGATCGTGGGGATCTCGACGGCGGAAGCGCTCATCGCATGCGTTTCGGCACCGCATGGAGCGCCGGTCCTGCTCCTGCCCGCCGGCCCGTCCGATCGAATCGTTGTCCGCCGCGGCGGCCGACCGGAGCTCCTTCCCGGCGGGCTTGAGCCCGACCTCGCACACGGCGAGCAGCTGGTGGCGGTCGACCTGCACGGTCGTGCTCCGATCGACGCCACCGAGCTCGGCGAGACGGCGCGTGCCGGGCTCGGGCGAGCCTTGATCGAGCTCGGGGCTGGCCGCCTGCGCGCGGGCGAAACCGATGACCTGGCGCAGCTTGTTCCGGACTACGTGACCTTGCCGCGCGGGGTGAGCCGGGTCGCGGGAGAGGTGGCATGGTCGCGCGACCCCCGCTGAAGCTGCAGATCGTTCCGATGCGGGTGTCAGACCTGGAGGCCGTCCACGCCATCGAACGGGCAAGCTTCGATTCGCCGTGGCCGGCCGACGCGTATCGCAGCGAGCTCGAAACGAACCGGCTCGCCCAGTACCTCGTCGTGCGTGCGGGCTTCGACGTCGCCGCATTCGGTGGCATGTGGCTGATGGTCGACGAAGCCCACGTCATCACTTTTGCAGTCCATCCCTTGTGGCGACGGCAGCACATCGGCGAGCGGCTGCTGCTGGCGATGCTCGACATCGCCATCGATGGAGGGGCCCACGAGGCCACGCTGGAGGTCCGGCTGTCCAACCTGCCTGCCCGACGGCTGTACGAGAAGTTCGGGTTCCGCCCCGTCGGCCTGCGGCCGCGTTACTACAGCGACAACGGCGAGGACGCGCTGATCATGACGACGGACCAGCTGCGAGACCCGCCGATGCGGGAGCGAATCGCGCGGCTGCGGGCAGCAATTGATGCGGCTCCACCACCCCTGACGCCAGCGGAGCGCCTCGCTCGCCCGACCAGCCAGAAGCCGAGCGATCCATGAGCGGTTCGCTCGTGCTCGCCATCGAGTCGTCGTGCGACGAGACCGGCATCGCGTTGATCGCCGATGGACGGCGGATCGTGTCGAACGTCGTCGCCTCGCAGGTCGCCATGCACGCGCCGTCCGGTGGGATTGTGCCCGAGGTGGCCGCAAGGGCTCACCTGCGCTGGATCGTGCCGGTGCTCGACGACGCCTGGCGGGACGCCGGGATCGAATGGTCGGAGGTCTCGGCGATCGCCGTGACGTACGGTCCGGGTCTGGCGGGTTCGCTGCTCGTCGGGATCAACTTCGCCAAGGCGCTCAGCTGGGTGCACGACGTCCCGCTTGTCGGCGTCAACCACCTCGAGGGCCATGTCTACGCGGCTTGGCTCCACGACGGCGCCACCGGCGAGCGCGGCGATCCGGTCTTTCCCCTGGTCGCGCTCGTCGTGTCCGGAGGTCATACCTTTCTGGCCGAGATGTCGGACCACCTGACCTACCGACTGCTGGGATCGACCGTGGACGACGCCGCGGGCGAGGCGTTCGACAAGGTCGGGCGGCTGCTCGGCCTCGGGTATCCGGGCGGGCCGGCGATCGGGCGTGCGGCCGAGGCGGCGATCGCGAAGGATCGAGTCTTCCCGAGGGCCTGGCTGGGGGATTCGTTCGACCTGAGCTTTTCCGGCCTGAAGACTGCTGCGCGGCGGATCGTCACCGAGGCACGCGCCGACGCCGGTCTGGCCCAATCGCCCGATACGCCGTTGCCGGACTCGATCGTGGCGGAGCTCGCCTGGGGGTTCCAGGATGCGGTCGTGGATGTGCTCGCGACCAAGACGATCCGGGCGGCCCGCGCGGTCGGCGCCCGCTCGATCGTGCTCGGTGGGGGCGTCGCGGCCAACACGGCGCTGCGCGCAAGACTCGCGATCGGTGCGGAGGAGCTCGGCATCCCGCTCATCGTCCCGCGTCCAGCGCTGTGCACCGACAACGGCGCGATGATCGGAGCGGCCGGCGCCCGGCGGTTCGCGGCTGGAGAACGGGCGGGTCTCGACCTCGATGCTCGCCCATCGCTCCCCCTCGCGACGAGGTGAGCGATCGCGTGGCGAGGGTGGGGACGGCGGCGGCTCCGCGTATCGATCCGGCGAGCGTCCGATCGACGCTGAGAGCAGCCGGTCTCCACGCTCGCCACGGGCTGTCGCAGAACTTCCTTGCGGACCCCGACGTGCTCGAAGCCATCCTCGTCGAGGCCGACCCACACCCGGGCCGGCGCGTGCTGGAGATCGGGCCGGGGCTCGGCCTCCTCACCGGCGCGCTCCTCGAAGCCGGCGCTGTCGTCACCGCGGTGGAACTCGATCGGGGTCTCGCCGGCTTCCTCTTGGAGCGGTTCGAGGCCGAGCGTACCGGGGGCGCGCTCCGCCTGATCGAGGGTGACGCACTAGACCAGGATCTGGTCGGATTGCTCGAACCGCCGTACGACGTCGTGGCAAACCTGCCGTACCACATCACGAGCCCGATCCTGCACGCCCTGCTCGGCCGTGCCCCGCGCCCCGATCGAGCGACCCTGATGGTCCAGCGCGAGGTCGCGGAACGGATCGCGGCGCCGCCCGGCAAGATGAGCTACCTGTCGGTGTTCGTCCAGTATCACGCCCGGGTCCGGATCGCGTGCAACGTCCCGGCGAGCGCCTTCGAGCCGGCGCCAGCTGTCGAATCCTCGGTTATCGTGGTCGAACCATTCGACAGCGACGACCGGCTCGACCCGGCTGTCGAAGACGAACTGTGTCGGCTCGTCCAGGCCGCCTTCCGCGAACGGCGAAAGATGATCCACAACGTGCTCACTCGACAGCTCCCACTCGGTGGGGATCAAGTGTCGGCCGCGCTCGCCACGGCCGGAATCGACCCGGATCGGCGCCCGCAGACCCTCGCGGTGGGGGAGTGGCTGGTCCTCCGCGAGGCTCTCGGACCGATCCGGCCCGACGGCCGCGGCCGGCGCACCGCCCAGTGACCGACGCCGCCCGCACGGTCGCGCCCGCGGACCCGGCTCGACGGCTTACCCCGGTCGTGCGCATCGCCCCGGCGAAGCTCAACCTGACCCTGTCCGTGGCCGCGCGCCGGGACGACGGCTACCACAGCCTCCATTCGGTCTTTGCCCCGCTCGGTCTCGCGGACAGGCTGAGCCTCGCGCTCGCGAGCGGCGACCGCGACACGCTGCACGTGACCGGGTTCGACTCCGGCCCCACGGCCGACAACCTTGTCCTGCGGGCGATCGAGGCGACGCGGGCGGCCGTTCGCGGCGACTGGCCGGGTGGGCCGGGGCTGGCGCCCGCGATCGCCGCCCGGCTCGACAAGCGGATCCCGGTGGCAGCCGGGCTCGGCGGCGGATCGTCAGACGCCGCCGCGGCACTCGACGGAGCGCTCGAGGCGTGGGGCGCCGATCTCGACTCCGACGCTCGCCTGGCGGTCGCCGCCGGGATCGGATCGGACGTGCCGTTCTTCCTGGCCGGCGGTCCAGCACTCGTCGAGGGTCGCGGCGAAACGGTGGCCCGTCTCGACGGGCTCCACGGCACCCCCGGCGTGCTGCTCGTCACGCCAGCCGTTGCCGTCTCGACGCGCGACGTTTTCGCCGCCTTTGACGCGATCCGGACCCACGGCGACGGCGCGGTACGGCTGACATCGATGCATCTCGCCGAGGAGCTCCGGGCCAAGCTGTCGACCGCGGATCTCGTCGCGCGGGCCGGGGCGATGACCGTTGCCAACGACCTGTTGCCCGCGTCCGCGCTTGTCGTCCCTGCCCTCGTCCCCTTCCGGCGGGGCCTGAGCCGGTTGCTCGGACGGCCCGTCGGCCTGTCCGGCTCGGGGCCGACGCTGTGGGCCCTCTACGCTTCCGAGGCCGAGGCCGCCGACGCGGCCACGATCGTCGAGGCGGCCATCCGCGACGATCGGATCGCGGCGCCCGGCTCGTCCACACCGTTCGTTGTCGCCACCCACATCCAGACCGATCGGCAGCACGGGAGCCCGCCATGACTCGTCGAGCCATTTCCACCGCCGGGGCGCCCGCCGCGGTTGGCCCGTACAGCCAGGGGATCGTCGCCGGCTCCCTGTTGTTCACGGCCGGCCAGGCAGCCCTTGATCCCGCGAGCGGGGCGCTCGTCGAAGGCGGCATCGAACCCGAGACCGAGCGTGTCATGGCCAACCTGACGGCCGTGCTCGACGCCGCTGGCTGCGGCTGGGACGACGTGCTCAAGGCGACCATCTTCCTGGTCGACATGGACGACTTCGCGATCGTGAACAGGATCTACGGCCGCTTCGTGTCCGACCCGCCGCCGGCGCGCTCGACCGTTGGCGTCGCCGCGCTGCCAAAGGGTGCGCGCGTCGAGATCGAGGTCATCGCGCGTCTCCGCAGCTGAGCGCGGCGGTCGTTCGTCCGCCTCTCGTGACCAGCCGGGTTGGTTTGACACCCTCCGCGGGGCGCCCCTACGATGCGCCGACCCACTGATGACTGCTGACCCCATCGCGCCGGACCCCCACCGAGTCGGGAACGACGCCCGCCCCCTGACCGTCTCGCGACGGCGCCTCGCTTCGTGAACCCCCCAAGTCCGACGTCGGCGCCCGGTACGGTCGCGGTAGTGCTGGCGGCTGGGCTGGGCACCCGGATGCGGTCCGCCACACCCAAGGTGCTCCACGAGCTGTGTGGCCGGCCGATGTTGGCCTACATGCTCGACGCCTGGGCATCGACCGAGGCTGCCGGAACGAGACTGCCGGTCATCGTCTACTCGCCGACGGTTCAGGCCGTGGCGGAGGTCTTCGCCGATCGGGCCACCTTTGCGCTCCAGAAAGAGCCGCGCGGATCCGGCGACGCGGTCCGGGCCGCGATGACGGCAATCCCCCAGGACGCGACGGAGATCCTCGTGCTCAGCGGGGACGTGCCGCTGGTGACCGGGGTCGATCTCGAGGCGATCATCGAAGCGCGCCGCGCCGACGATGCTGCCATCGCGCTGGCAAGCGTTTTTGCCGCCGATCCGGCCCAGCTCGGACGGGTCGTTCGCGGCGAGTTTGGGACCGTCGAGCGGATCGTGGAAGCCAGTGACGCCACGCCCGACGAGCTCGCGGGCAACGAGATCAACGCAGGCCTCTACGTCTTCGATGCCGCCTGGCTGCGCCGCCGGATCGGATCGCTCGAAGCGTCACCGGTCACGGGCGAGCTGTACCTGACCGATCTCGTCCGGTTCGCGCGCGAGGACGGCCGGATCGTCAGCGCCGTCGGGTTCGACGACGACGGCCGGTTCGACGGGATCAACGACCGCTCGCAGCTCGCCGCCGCCGAATGGAGCCTTCGCGTCCGGCTCAACGAGACGCACATGCGCAACGGCGTCACGATGCGCGACCCATCCACGGTATATCTCGACTGGACGGTCGAGCTCGGCTCGGACGTCACCCTCGAACCGAACGTGATCTTGCGCGGCGCCACCCGGGTGGGCGATGGCAGCACGATCGGAGCCGGAAGCCAGCTCGTGAACGCGGTCGTCGGCCGGCGCGCGACCGTGTGGGCGAGCGTGGTCGAGAGCTCGACCATCGAGGACGAGGCGACCGTCGGACCGTATAGCCACCTTCGGCCGGGCAGCGTCGTCGGGCGCGGCGCGGAGGTCGGCAACTTTGCGGAGCTCAAGAACACCCATCTCGGCCCGAACTCGAAGCAACATCACATGAGCTACCTGGGCGACGCCCGGGTAGGCGAGCGGGTGAACGTGGGTGCGGGTGCGATCACGGCCAACTACGATGGGCGGCGAAAGCATCGCACGACGATCGGCAACGACGCGTTCATCGGCGTGGACACGATGATCGTGGCGCCGCGAGAGATCGGGGCGGGAGCTCGGACCGGCGCCGGCGCCGTGGTCACCCGGGATGTCCCGGCCGGAAAGCTCGCGGTCGGGGTACCGGCACGCATCCGTGATCCCCGCCCAACGCCGCCTGACATGGCCGCTGCCGCCGCGGCGGCGCCGTCGGAACCCGCAGCGGACGACGCGTCGGCGTGAACGCCGCATTCCTGGAGCTCGGCATCATTGCCGTCCTCGTCCTGTTGAACGGGATCTTCTCGGCCACCGAGATTGCGCTCGTCACGATCCGCCGCAGCCGACTCCAGCAGCTCATCGACGAAGGCAATGGCGCGGCCAGCCGCGTCTTGCGGCTCAAGGAGAACCCGGGGCGGTTCCTCGCGGTCATCCAGATCGGGATCAACTTCCTCGGGTTCCTGGCGTCGGCGTTTGCAGCGGTCAGTCTGGTCGACGGCATGGAGGTCTGGCTGGCCACCTTCGGGCCGCTCAGCGGGATCGCCGGCGGCATCGCCCTCGTCGTGGTGACGGGGCTGCTGACAATCTTCACGATCATCTTTGGCGAGCTCGTGCCAAAGCAGATCGGCCTCGCGCACGCCGAACGCGTCGCCACGTCGACCAGCCGGTTCATCGACCTCCTCGGGACCATCCTCGGCCCGCTCGTGGGGTTCCTGACCTGGACAACCCGGCGGATCAGCCGGTTGTTCAATGCCGACGTGGCCGCCGACGAGCGGATCAGCGCCGAGGAGCTGCGCCTGATCATCGAGCAGGGTGGGGAGCAGGGGATCCTGGAGGCCGAGGAGGAGCAGATGATCCACGCGGTCATCGAGCTCGGTGACCAGCGCATCCACGAGGTGATGGTTCCGCGGATCGCGATGGTGACTCTGGCCGCGAGCGCCACGAGCGACGAGGCGATCGACAAGGTCATCGAGGAGGGCCACAGCCGGATCCCGGTCTACGAGGAAACGATCGACGAGATCGTCGGGATCCTCTATGCCAAGGACCTCCTGCCGTTCCTGAAGGGGTCAGCCGGCGAGCCGCCGGCGCTCCGCACGCTGCTGCGGACGCCTGTGTTCGTGCCCGAGTCAATGAGCGTCGACGACCTGCTCCACGAATTCCAGCGGCGCAAGGTGCATATCGCGATCGTGCTCGACGAATACGGCGGGACGGCCGGGCTGGTGACCATCGAGGATCTCCTCGAGGAGATCGTCGGAGAGATCCAGGACGAGTACGACGAAGAGGAGCCCCTCATCGTCAAGCTCTCGGACGACGAGGCTCGGATCGACGGACGTGCCGACGTGGACGACGTCGGCGAACTGTTCGACGTGACGCTCGGGCTCGAGGACGAGGACGAATACGACACGGTCGGCGGGCTCATCTATCACCGGATCGGCGGCGTGCCCAAGCCCGGCGACCAGATCCAGGTGGACGGTCTGACGC
>JBKKCW010000359.1:0-3213 GCA_046712485.1 Candidatus Limnocylindrales bacterium | reverse complement strand
CGCGGCCGTTCCCGAACCTCGGCTTCGACCCCCCCGCCCCGCACCCGCCCGGGGAGGGCGGGGCGGCGGGGGCGCCCGCCGCGCGCGGCGGCCGGCTCCTCGCCGGACGGGCTCGCGGCGAGCTCGGCCAGCGCCTCCACCTGCCGCGGGCCGAGCGGCCGTCCGGGGGGTCGCTTCCCGGTCGGCAGCGCCGCGGCGATGCCCCGACCTTCGGACGACAGCCGGATCCAGCGTTCGTAGCGCGGTCCGGCCCCGGCCCCGGTCAGGACCCATTCGAGTGACACGTCCCCCTCGTCAGCGAGCCCGCGGAGCCGACGGAGCAGACCCGCCCGCCCATCGGGACCCGCCAGTTCGCGGACCGGTCGCGGTCCGTTCGCCAGCTGGTCCAACAGGTCCGCGTCTGCCGCGTCCGTGCCTGATGCGGCGGTTGTCGCCGTCCCCGGGGTGCGCTCGGCCACGAGCTCGAGCCGTTCGAGCAGACCGGGCGGAAGCATCGCTCGCAGCACGAGCGCCGGCGGCGCGAGATAGTGGCTTGCGATCCAGCCGGCAAGGGCGAGCGCGAGCGGCGGCAGCAGGGGGCCGTCGGCACGGACACGGTCCGCGATCGGCCGCAGCTCCCCGGCGGGCATTTGGTCCGTATCTGCGACGATGATCCCGAGTGCCTGACGCCGCCCAAAGTCGACCAGGACCGCCTCGCCCGCGGCGAGGTCCTCGAGCTCGGTGGGAACGGCGTACGTGAAGGTCCCGGATCGTCCGCCGGCGGCGTCCACCGCCACCTCGACCATCCGAACGCCAACAGCGGAGGGAGGCTCGGGAACGAGCATCGCGTCGAGCTGGACGGCGTCCGACGGGCTCACGGCGAGCGAGGGTAGACCTCGACGCGTCGGTCGGGGTGCCTGCGGTGTTCCTCCTCGATGATCGCGTCGATCCGTTCCGCGGTGCGCTCGACTTCACCCGTCGCGTTGGTGACTACGTAGTCGTAATCCTCCTGTCGGGCGAGCTCGATCGCTGCATTGCGCTGGCGTAGCTCCAGCTCGTCGGCGGTCTCGGTCGCCCGGCTGCGGAGGCGCTCGAACAGATCCTCGAGCGACGGTGGAATGAGGAAGACAAGGAGGGCCCCAGGGATCTTCTCCTTGACGACCTGGGCACCCTGGACGTCGATCTTCAGGATGACATCGCGACCCTGAGCGAGCGCTTCGCGGACCTGGCCGCGGGGCGTGCCGTACCAGTTGCCGTGGACCTTGTTCGCCTCGAGGAATTCCCCGGCGGCCCGTTGGGCAGCGAACGTGGCCCGGTCGAGAAACCAGTAGTCGACGCCGTTGACCTCGCCCGGTCGCATGGACCGCGTCGTGCAGGTCACGACATAGTGGTACTCCGGGTCGTGCTTGCGGCGCCGCAGCGCCTCGATGATGGTGTCCTTGCCGACCCCGCTTGGCCCCGAGATGATGACGAGGATCGCGCCGTTCGGGGCGGTCATGTCGTCCGCCCGGGCGACAGGCACGCTCAACGGACTGGCTCGCGCAACACCGCCAGCACGCCCTCGAGCTCCGGCGGCAGTGGCGCCGTCGCCCGGATCAACTGCCCCGAGGACGGCGAGGTCAACTCGAGCCTCCAGGCGTGCAGGAAGAGCCGATCGAGACCCTCCGGGCCGCGCCTCGACGTCCCGGTGCCGTACACCCGGTCGCCCGCGACCGGGTGCCCGATGGCGTCGAGGTGCACGCGGATCTGGTGCGTGCGCCCGGTGACGAGATCGAGCTCGAGCAGCGTCCAGTCCGCAAACCGTTCGCGCACGCGATACCCCGTCACCGACGGCCGGCCATCGGGCACAACCCCCATACGTGTCCGCTGCCTGGGGTCGCGTCCGATCGGCGCCTCGATCCGACCGATCGAGGCCGCGACGCTGCCCATGACGAGCGCCTGGTACGTCTTCTTGATCCGGCGCGCCTTCAGCTGGGCCATCAGCGACGCCTGCGCCTTGTCGTGACGGGCGACCATCAGCAGCCCGCTGGTGTCACGATCGAGTCGATGCACGATGCCCGGCCGCTGCACCCCGGCGATACCACCCCAGGTCGAGCCGTCGCCATGGGCGAGCAACGCGTTGACGAGGGTGCCGCTGGCGTGACCCGGCGCCGGGTGAACCACGAGCCCTGCCGGCTTGTCGATGATGAGGAGGTCCTCGTCCTCGTGCACGACCCGCAGGGCGATCTCCGGCGCTGGGCTCAGCTCCAGGGCGATTGCTTCGGGGACATCGAGCCGCAGCTCTGTGCCCGCGCCCACGATCGAATTGGCCCGCAACGGCTCGCCCGCAGCGGTCAAGCGCCCATCCGAGATCAGCTTCTGGACATAGCTTCGGGACAGGCCGGTGGCGTCCGCCACGTAGCGATCCACGCGCCCGCCCGGTCCTTCGGGCACCCGCAACACCCGGCTGCCGGGCACGCTCGCGGGATCAACCACCGGTCGTCCGGTCTGCCGTCGTGCCGTCGATCAATCGCGCCAGCCCGGGCAGGAACGCGATGGCGACGAGCAACACGATCGCGGTGCTGATCGCCGAGTCGGCGACGTTGAACGTGTAGAACCGGAGATTCCCGATGCCGATGTCCACGAAGTCGACCACGTAGCCCAGCCGCAGGCGGTCGATCAGGTTGCCGATCGCGCCGCCGAGCAGGAACCCGAGGGCGATCGACAGGGAGCGGCTGCGACCGGAACGGGCGTGGTACCCGACGATCAGGCCGATCACGACGAGCGACAGGAGTCCGAACACGATCGCCTGATCGCGGAACAAGCCGAACAGCGCACCCGAGTTCTGGTGATGGACGAGACGGATGGAGTCACCGACGACCTCCCGGACCTCACCGAGACCGACATTGGCGACGAGCCAGGCCTTGGTCAACTGATCCAGGATCACGACCACGACGGCGATCCCCAGGAACACGCCCCAGTGCGCGCCCCTCCGCGCGACTCGCCCAGCCAAACCGTCCACTGCCAACCAGCCTACCCGCCGTCAACGCGACGGCGCAACGCGATCGCCACCGGTCCGCCATCGAGCTCGACCGACCCGCGCGTGACGCCGTCCGGCGGATCGCCGCTGGCGAGGTCCGCCAGCGTCTCGGCAGCGACCGTCGGGAGGTGGGTCGCGACGGCCGCGTCGACCGGTCCGACCCACAGCTGGATGCGGGCGTCGAGTGCGAGCGCGGCCTCCTTGCGCAGGTCCTG
>JBKKCW010000358.1:0-3674 GCA_046712485.1 Candidatus Limnocylindrales bacterium | reverse complement strand
CTGGAACGGCGACCGATCCGGCCCCGCCGCCGAGCCGCCGCCGCCAAGCCGCCGCCGGGGAGCCGGGGGGAGCCGGCGGGGAGCCGGGCCGGTGAGGAACCGCCCGCGACGCGGGCTAGCGCGAGCGGTCGGCCGACCAGATTGCCTTGTTGACGAGGTTCTCCAGGAGCTCCTGGCGGCCGGACACCGGCGCCGGGTCGATGCTTCCATCGGCGACCCGCGCCTCGAGGTCCGCGAGCGTCAGCGACCCGTCCAGGATCCCTTTGCCGAGCGCCGCGTCCCAGCCGGCATACCGCTCGTCCCTGAGCTCGGTCAGCTCGCCTGTCTCGATCAGGCCGGCGGCAACCAGGAGAGCCCTGGCGAGCGTGTCCAGGCCGCCGATGTGCGCATGGAACAGGTCCGTGCGATCGGTGCTCTGGCGGCGCAACTTGGCGTCGAAATTGAACCCGCCGGGAGCGATCCCCCCGGCTCGGAGGATCTCGAACAGCGGCAGGGCCAGATCCTCGACCGAGTTTGGGATCTGGTCCGTGTCCCAGCCGTTCTGAGGATCGCCGCGATTGGCGTCGATGCTGCCCAGGATCCCGTTCGCCGCCGCGTACGCCACCTCGTGGTGAAAGCTGTGCCCGGCAAGCGTCGCGTGGTTGGCCTCGATGTTGACCCGGTACTCCCCGTCGAGCCCGTTGCGGACCAGGAAGCCGTGGACGGTCTGGACGTCGTAGTCGTACTGATGCTTGGTCGGCTCCATCGGCTTGGGCTCGATGAGCAGTTGACCATCGAACCCGATCCGGTGCTTGTGCTCGGCGAGCAGATGCAGGAACCGCGCCAGCTGGGCGCCCTCGCGCCGCAGGTCGGTGTTGAGGAGCGTGTCGTAGCCTTCGCGCCCACCCCACAGGACATAGTTTTCGCCACCGAGTCGCTTCGTGATTTCGAGCATGTGCTTGACCTGCGCCGCGGCGTAGGCGAACACGTCCGGGTCCGGGTTGGTCGCCGCTCCGGCCTGGTAGCGCGGGTGGCTGAACAGGTTCGCCGTGCCCCACAGGAGGCGAACGCCGGTCTCCTCCCCGTAGACGCCCGCCTCGTCCGCGAGCGCGTCGAGGTTGGATCGGAACGTTGCGAAACTGGCGCCCTCGGGCGCGACGTCACGGTCGTGGAAGCAGTAGAACGGCGTGCCGACCTTCGCGAAGAACTCGAAGGCGGTCGCCAGCTTCCGGCGAGCCCCGGCCATCTCGTCGGTCGCCGACAACCACGGGCGGTCGAGCGTGCCGAGACCGAACATGTCGACCCCCGCCCACGCGAACGAGTGCCAGAAGCAGACGCCCGGGCGGAGGTGGTCCTCCATTCGCGTACCCAGGACGATGCGGTCCGGCTGGTACACCTTGAACGAGAGCGGATCATTCGAATCGAGGCCGCCGAACGTGATCGGCTCGAGGACGTCAGCAAAGAACGGTTCCGACACGCGCGTTTCCTCCTCGGCGCCGGGCAACGGGACGCGGCGCGCCTCAAACGTGGAGCTTGGCGAGGTCCTGGGTCGTGACTTCGGCGGGTGGCTTGCCGAGGATGATCATGCCGAGGATCTCGTCGGTCGTCACATCTGCCTTGTTGACCGTCCCGACGATCTTGCCGTGGTACATGACGCTGACCCGGTCGGCCAGGTCGTACACGTCGTGGATGTCGTGGCTGATCAGGAAGATGCCGATCCCCTCGTTCTTGAGCTGACGGATCAGTGTCCGGACCTGCTCGGTCTCGGCTGGGCCAAGGGCCGCTGTGGGCTCGTCCATGATCAGGATCCGGGCGTTGAAGTGGACCGCCCGCGCGATGGCAACCGCCTGGCGCTGGCCGCCGGACAACGACTTGACCGGGATCGTGAACCGCTGGAAGTTCGGGTTGAGGCGCGCCATGACCTTGCGGGTGGCGTCCTCCATGGCATCGTCGTCGAGCGACCCGAAACGCGACACGAGCTCGCGGCCGAGGAACAGGTTGGCCGGCGCATCGAGATTGTCGGCAAGAGCGAGCGTCTGGTAGATCGTCTCGATCCCGTGGGTCTTGGCGTCGCGCGGGTTCGAGATCTCGACCGGCTGGCCGTTGATCAGGATCTCTCCGGTGTCGGCCCGGTGCGCGCCGGACAGGACCCGCATCAGCGTCGACTTGCCGGCGCCGTTGCCACCCACGAGCCCGACCACCTCCCCGGCCTTGAGATCGATCGTCACGTCGCGCACAGCGTGGACGCCTCCAAAGGCCACGTTGATGTTGCGCATCTCCACCAGCGGAGCCCCGTCGGACACGGGTCGCCTCTCCCCCGCGGTCATGCCGTCCGCCTCCGGTTCCACGCGTCGGCGCCGACCGCAGCGACGAGGACGATCCCGGCCACGATGTTCTGGATCGGCGACGCCATGCCCATGAAGCTGAGGCCATAGGCGAGCGACTGCATGACCATCGCACCCAGGATCGCGCCGGGGATCGTGCCGATGCCCCCCGCGAATGACGTCCCGCCGATGACCGCCGCCGCGATGACATAGAGCTCGTAGCCCTGCCCGAGGTCGAGTGTGCCGCCGTTGAGACGGGCGGACGCGATCGCAGCGCTGATCGCGCACAGGATGCCCATCAGGATGAACGTCTTCATGATCGTCCAGCGGGTGTTGATGCCCGCCAGCTCGGCGGCGTCGGGGTTCCCGCCGTAGGCAAAGACATTGCGGCCGAAGCGCCGGCGCTTGGCCAGGAACGTCATGACGACCCCCACGCCGATGACGATGACCAGGGGCCACGGAATGCCCGCTTCGATCTGGAGGCCGCCGGCTGGCTCGGTGATGCCGCGGGCGTTGGCGAACTGGGTGGCGAGCCCGGCCGGCCAGTGATAGCTGTTGGCGACCCACACCGCGCCGAGCACGAACGCACAGCCCACGACACCCAGCAGGACCTCCGCCCACATCGGTCGGAGCGCAAAGCCGAACCGCCGTCGCTGACGTCGAGCGTTGAACAGCAGGAATACGACGGCCACGCAGATGACGATACCGAGGACCCAGCTCATGGTCCCGCCCAGGGATCCGGCCGGGCCGCCACCGAGCAGCACGAACGTGGCGTCGACCGGGGCAACCGTCGTCCCTCCGCTGAGCACCCAGACGACGCCACGGAAGGCGAGCAGGCCCCCGAGCGTGACGACGAAGGACGGGACCCCGATGTAGGCGATGAGGAACCCCTGGAACCCGCCGATGAACGCCCCCAGGCCCAGGCCGATGACGAGAGCGATGATCCAGCCGATCGGATGGTTGACCCCGATCGTTGCCGGGAAGACGTCCGCCATCAGGACCGCGTAGGTCATCCCGATCACACCGACGAGCGACCCGACGGACAGGTCGATGTTGCGCGACACGATGACCATGACCATGCCGGTCGCGATGATCGCAACCGACGCGGCCTGGACGGACAGCGTCAGCAGGTTGACCGGCTCGAGGAACCGGCCGCCCGTGGCAATGCCGAAGCCGAGCAGGATGACGGCAAGCGCGACCACCATGCCGAACAAGCGGAGGTCGACCTCCGTCAGCCGCACGAGGTCGTTGATGCTTGTGCGCGGGCGTCCAGCCAGCTGGTCCGGAGCAGAACCGACAGCTTCAGTCATGCGCTCGACTCCTCGCCGCTCCAACGGGTTGGGTCACGAATGGAAGCGACCTGCCCCGCGT
>JBKKCW010000357.1:0-19616 GCA_046712485.1 Candidatus Limnocylindrales bacterium | reverse complement strand
TTGCCCACGATCGCGAGATGGCGGTCCAGCGCATCGCGTTCGCCTTCGTCACCCGATCTGAGCAGGATCATCCGTGGCGGGTTGTCGCTGCCGCGGCCGACGGCCATGAACATGCCCATGCCGAGCTTGGTCGCCCGGTCCGGCTCGATGACATCGATCCACAGGTCGTGTTGTTTGGCGATGGCACGCGCTTCCTCGGCGAGGACCTCGGGGCTGAGGTCGTTCGACGCTCGATTGGACAGATTGCGGGCGAGGCTGGAGCCCTCCGCGATCACCACCCCACGGTCGGCTTCGCGTGAGAGCGACGCGGAGTCTGCCCCGGGCGCCACGAGGATCAGCTCGTCGATGACGGGCGGTCGCATGTCCACGTCGTCGCGATAGATCGTCCGCGGGTCGTAGGCGCCCTCGACGATCCCGCGAGCGATCAGCCCGGCGACCGCGGCCGCCCCACCGTCCAGATGGTCGGCGAGCGGCGAGAGCCAGACCGCGAGACGCCGCACGGACCGACCGCCGAGACGCCGCTCCGCCGACGCTGCGATGCGGACCACGGCCTCACGATCGAGTTTGGCGGGATCGCCCATCGAGACCACGAGGATGCGCCCGCACGCGAGCTCGCCCGCCGTCGCGAGCGCCGTCGCGTAGCGTTTCCCGGTCAGCTCACCAAAGGCGGCGAGTGCCTGGAGCTCACCCCCGGCACGTCGATCCAGTTCGCCCAGGGGACCGTCGAACGCGGGTTCCGCGGTGACCGGAACGACGAGGACATCGGCGGCGATGTCCCAGGGCTGATCGGCGACGACACGAAGATGCACGGGTTGCTTGCCTCCGGAAGGGGACCGCCGGTCGATGCCCCGCGGGCGGCGATCGTACGAATGAATCGGCCAAGTGTAGCGGTGCTACCCCCGGCCAGGGGTGGCCACTCGGTCTCGGTCGGCCGCGAGCCCTCGAGCTACGAGCCGGCCGCCTGGATGGCGGCCGACAGACGCCCGCGGGCCTGCTCGATCGCGATGACCGCGCCGTTCATGCCGCCACGCCCGATCTCGGCCATGATCACGACCATGCCGCGCGTATCCGATGGCAGGTCTCGCCGGGCGGCGGCCTCGGCCTCCAATGCCGCCCGGAGCTCATCGGTGACCCGGTTCCCGACCTTGGCGTAGGCGACGTACAGATCGCGGAGCGCGGCGTCGTAGTCCGCGTTTCGATCGAGCCACGCGCTGAGGACCGTCACATCCACGGTGTTGGCCAACGCGTCGCGCAGTTCCCGGGCCTCGGCGATCGTCGCCTCGGCGTCATCGAGCCGTTCGACCGCGTCTTGGTAGCGCGCTGCTCGCCCGAGCGCTGCCGCGTCAGTGACCTCCGCATCGTGCCGCGCAAGGAGGGTGCTCAGGCGGACCGCGGCGACCGAGCCGGTCGTGAGCCGCACCCAGGCATCCTGGAGCCCGTCGGTCGCATCGAGAGCTGCGACGAGGGCAGCGTGGCGTGCCACCAGGGCGTCGGATACGTAGAGGCCGGGAACGGCCCGTGCCACGTAGGGAACGGCCGCCAGCTCGCCCCGGATCGCCGACGTCTGCGCCACCATGAGGTCGAGCAGTCGATTGCCCTCGGTGATCGCGGCGTCGACCGTGGATGTGTCCGTGCCGTTCAATGCCGCAAGAGCGCCACGTGCCTGGACGCCGAGTGCGGCGACTTGGTCGACGAGCGCTTCGAGATCAAGCGTGGTGCGGTCGAGGGCAGCCTCCACCTCGGCATCGCGCGTGAACGTGAGCTCGGGTCGGGCGGCCGTCCCCGCCAGATGGTCGGCCCCACTGACGATCCCCGCAGCGCCCAACGCGATGGCTGCGACCATGCCCAGCCAGACGAGCGCGGCAAGCGTCCGCCTCGCGAGATCCCTCACTCGGCGCCGGCCATCGACAGCTGCTCCTGTCGCCTGAACCGGAGATACCCCAGGGCGCCGTCCATCGGTCGTGGCTCGAACCCGAAGCGCGACGCCACGATCCCGAGCGGACCGATGTTGTCGAGACGGAGTTGGCGGAGCTGGTCGGTCGCGACCGGGAAGGGCAGGTGGACGAGTTCCGATGCACCAGCCACGAGCCGGATGAGCGGAACGGGCATGGGCACGATCGCGCGGCGCTTGCCCAGTGCCGACAACACCTCGCGCGTGATCTCGCGATAGGTCCAGTAGCGCGGGCCGCCGAGCTCGAAGGTCCCGTGGATGGTGCCCGCATCGGCGAGGCTCGCGACGATGACCCGCGCGGTGTCCCCGGCGTGGATGGGCTGGAAGCGGCTGGACCCGTCGCCAGGTACCGGGACGAGACCGGGTGACAGGCGCACCAGGCTGGCGATGATGTTGAAGAAGCCATCGCCCGGTCCGAACTGCAGCGACGGCTTGAGGATCGTCCAGTCCAGGGCGGACGCGGCGACAAGTGCTTCGGCCTTCGCTTTCGAGCTCGCGTAGTGGAGCGCGGGATCGTCGGCGACCCCGAGCGCGCCCATGTGGATGAGTCGCCGGATGCCGCCTGCGCTCATCGCCGCGACGAGCGCCCGGGTGCCCTCGGTATTGACGAGCCGCAGCTCGGCCCCGGCCTTGTAATCGCGCGGGATGGCAACGAGATGGACCACCGCATCTGCGCCGGCGACCACGGCGTTCAGGGTCGCAGGCTTCGTGACGTCGCCGATGCGGAGCTCCACCTTTGCTCGGTCGGCCCGTGGGACGCGATTGAGGACCTGCTCACCGGACGCATCGCTCCGGACCATGGCGATGACCTGGTGGCCGGCACCCAGGAGTGCCGGAACCACATGGCCGCCGACGAACCCGCCGGCACCGGTGACGACAATCGTGGACACGGGTCGCAGGGTAGCATCGCGATCGTGAGCGAGCCCCGACGCGACACGGCCCCGAGCGAGCATGCCCTGATGGGCCAGCCGCTCCGTCGCCTCGTCGACGCGATGCCAAAGACCGAACTCCATCTCCATCTCGACGGTTCGCTCCGGGTCGACACGGCGATCGAGATCGCGCGCACCCGCGGGATCGTTGCGCCCAGGGACTGGGCGGGGATGTCGGCCGCGCTGATCGCGCCGATGCCCTGCGCGGACCAGGCCGAGCTGCTCCGCGCGTTCGACCTGCCGATCGCGCTCATGCAGGACGCGGAGGCGCTCGAACGGATCACCGCCGAGCTCGTCGAATCGAAAGCGGCCGACGGGGTTCGCTACCTCGAGATCCGGTGGGGCCCGTTGCTGCATGTGGCCGGCGGGCTCACGCTCGCGGACGGGATCGCCGCCGTCTGCCGTGGCGCCCGGGACTCGGCGACCCGAACCGGGACGGTCGTCCGGCTGATCTCGACCGCCCTGCGTTCCCACGAACCGTCCGCGAACCTGGGGCTCGCCCGCGCCGCGGCCCGGTTCCGGGACGATGGGCTCACCGGCTGGGACCTTGCCGGACCGGAAGCCGCCTTCCCCGACCCCCTGACACATGCCGACGCGTTCGCGGCCGCCCGCGAGGAAGGGCTGCGAATCACGACCCATGCCGGCGAGTGGGGTGGCGCAGCACAGGTTCGGCGGGCGCTGGCGGTCGACCCGGAACGGATCGCACACGGCCCGGGCGCCTGGGACGATCGAGCGCTGTGCGGGGAGCTCATCAGCCGCGGCGTGACCCTGGATCTCTGTCCCACGTCCAACTGGCAGGCCGGGATCGTGCCGTCAGTGGCGGAGCATCCGCTGGCGCGCCTCCACCGCGCCGGCGTCCCGGTGACCCTCAGCACGGACGACACCACGGTCTCGGACATCACTCTCTCTGAGGAGTATTTGCTGGCTGTCGAGACGATCGGCGTGACGCTCCCCGAGCTCTGGGTGATCAACCGGCGGGGCCTCGACGTCGCCTTCGCCGACGAGACCGCCCTTGCGGCGCTGCGTCACGAGTTCGATACGTGGGCAGCCGGGATCCCGGAGTTGGGCGCGGCGGCTGCTACATTCCCCTCGTGAACTGCCCCTCATGCGGCACCGCTGCCGAGCCCGGACAGAAGTTCTGCGCCGAGTGCGGGGCACGGCTGGTGGTCGCGTGCCCGTCCTGCGGCACGGTTAACAGCCCCACGGCGAGGTTCTGCAGCGAGTGCGGAACCCGATTGGGTGGCGACGAGGCGGCCACCGCCGGCGGCCTGGCGACGGCGCCGACGCGGACCACGTCGAACGCGGCTCCGGTCGCGGAACGACGGCTCGTGTCGGTGTTGTTCGCTGATCTGGTCGGGTTCACGACGCTCGCCGAGGGTCGCGACGCCGAGGCCGTTCGCGAGCTTTTGAGCCGCTACTTCGAGCTGGCACGCGACGTGATCGAGCGCTACGGCGGCACGGTTGAGAAGTTCATCGGCGACGCTGTGATGGCCGTGTGGGGGGCGCCGATCGCCCACGAGGACGACGCCGAGCGCGCCGTCCGCGCGGGTCTCGAGCTCGTGGACGTGGTCAGAACCCTGAGCCCGGACCTCGAGGCGCGCGCCGGTGTCCTGACCGGTGAGGCGGCGGTCACACTCGGGGCGCGCGACCAGGGCATGGTGGCGGGCGATCTGGTCAACACCGCGTCGCGACTGCAATCGGCGGCAGCCCCCGGCAAGGTCCTCGTCGGCGAGGCGACGCACCGGGCCGCGTCGGGCGCCATCGCGTTCGAGCCGGCTGGAGACCAGGTCCTCAAGGGCAAGGAGTCGCCTGTTGCAGCATGGGTGGCGCTTCGGGTGGTCGGCAAGCGCCAGGGCCTTGGTCGCTCGGATCGGCTCGAGGCGCCGTTCGTCGGTCGCGACGCCGATCTGCGCCTGTTGAAGGACCTCTTCCACGCGACCGCTCGCGAGCAGCGCGCCCGTCTTGTGTCGATCACGGGTCAGGCCGGCATCGGCAAGAGCCGCCTGGCGTGGGAGTTCCTCAAGTACATCGACGGCGTCGTCGAGGGCGTCTGGTGGCATGACGGGCGGTCGCCGGCCTACGGCGATGGTGTCACCTTCTGGGCGCTTGGCGAGATGATCCGCCAGCGAGCCGGGCTCCTCGAGGTGGACGACGTCGACACGACCCGTGCAAAGGTCGCCGAGATGCTCGCGACCCACGTCCCAGACGAAGGCGAGCGAGGCTCGATCGCACCAGCGATGCTTGCCCTGCTCGGCGCAGGCGATCCACCGCCGGGGGGTCGAGATGAGCTCTTCCGGGCCTGGCGCACGTTCTTCGAGCGGATGAGCGCAAGCGGCACTGTCACGCTGTTGTTCGAAGACCTTCACTGGGCGGACGCCGGGCTGCTGGACTTCGTCGATCACATCATCGAATGGAGTCGCGGCTTTCCGATCCTGATCATCACCCTGGCCCGACCCGAGCTGCTCGAGCGCCGGCCGGATTGGGGCGCCGGCCGGCGCAGCTTCCTGGCACTGGGCCTGGACCCGCTGCCGCAGGACGCGATGCGCGAGCTTCTCGCTGGCCTGGTTCCGGGGCTCCCCAACGCGACCGTGAAATCGATCATCGAACGAGCCGACGGGATCCCGCTCTACGCCGTCGAGACGATCCGGATGCTTGTCGCCGACGGCCGACTCCAGGAGCTCGACGGCCGGTACGAGCCGGTGGGCGAGCTCGGCCAGCTGGCTGTGCCGGAGACCCTCCAGGCACTCATCGCCGCCCGCTTGGACGCCCTCGACCCGACCGACCGGACGCTCCTCCAGGACGCCGCGGTCCTGGGTCAATCCTTCACGCTGGCCGGTCTGGCGGCGGTCGCCGGTGAGGAGCCGGCCAGGCTTGAGACGCGGCTGCGCGCGTTGTCGCGCCAGGAGATGGTCGTCCAGGAAGTGGATCCGCGCTCGCCTGAGCGGGGCATGTACACCTTCGTCCAGGCCCTCATCCGGGAGGTCGCGTACGGCACGCTCGCGCGCCGCGATCGGAAGACCCGTCATGTCGCGGCAGCGCGGTTCTTCGAGTCACTCGGCGATCCGGAGCTCGCCGGAGCACTGGCCGCACACTACATCGCGGCGTATCACGCCGCGCCCGATGGGCCGGAGGGCGAGGCCGTCGCGGCGCAGGCGCGCATCTCGCTGGTGGCAGCCGCGGATCGGGCCACGGCACTCGGCGCGGCCAGTCAGGCCGTGGACTTCCTGCGCCAGGCGCTGGAGGTGACGACCGGCGAGGCGGAGCGCGCCGACCTGCTGGATCGGGCGGGCGAGGCCGCGACCACGTCCGCCCGGAACGACCTCGCCGAGCCCCTCCTGCGCGAGGCCATGGCAATCCGGGAGCACCTTGACGATCAGGTCGGCTTGACAAGGACGGCCGGCTTGCTCGGGCGGGCGCTGTCCGATGCCCGTAAGCGGGAAACGGCCAGCGACGTCCTCGGGCCGGTCGTGGAGTCACTCGGGGACCTCGCAGACCATCCGGTTGGGATCGAGGTGACCCTGCTCTACGGACGCACGCTGATGCTCACCAAGGACTACGAGCAAAGCAAGGAGATGTGCGATCGCGCGCTCGCGGCCGCGGAGCGGGCGGGCCTGGTCAACATTGCCGCCGAAGCCCTGTCAACCAAGGGCGTGATCGCGATGTACCAGGGACGGCTCTGGGAAGCCCGGGCCCTGCTGGAGGGGGCTCGCCTCCTCGCCGAGGAGCACAACCAGCCCGATGTTGCGATGCGCAGCATGAACATGCTTGCCGCGACGGTCGCCCACGACGATCCCGCCGAGGCCTTGCGGCTGGAGCGGGCGGCCATCGAGCTGGCGCGGCAGCTCGGCCGGCGGAGCAACGAGACGCTCACACTTGGCAACGCTGCGGAGGACGCCCGGCGCACCGGCGACTGGGCGTGGGCGATCGAGGAGCTCGAAGCTGCCCTCGATCTCGATCTGGATGACACCACCCGACTCGCGCTGCGCGCCGCACGCGCCATGCTGCGGGCCTTTCAGGGACGAATCGCTTCTGAGGAGCTGCAGGAGATCATGGCCGGGATCGCGCGGCTCGAGGACGCCGACACGTCCGCGACGGGCTACGACCTCCAGGCGGCCGACGCGCTCGTGCGCGGCGAGTTCCGCGGCGCACACGAACACCTGATGCGCGTGGTGGGCATCAGTGACCTCAACGCGCCATACAGCCTGCCGCGCGCCGGGCACGCCGCGGTGCTCGCGGGTGACGCCGCCGCCGCACGTTCTGCGCTGGCTCAGCTCGACGGGCTCGGCACCCGCGGACGAGCCGTCGATGCCGATCGCGCCGGGATCCGCGCCGGGATCGCGGCGATCGAGGGCGACCTCACGGCCGCCGTGGCGGGTTATCGCGCCGCGATCGAAGCCTTCAGGGACCTGAGCCTCCCCTGGGACGAGGCACTCACAGCGCTCAGCGCGGCGATCCGGATTGGGCCGGATGCACCCGGCGTTCGCGAGTGGGCCCAGACCGCCCGCGCCACGTTCACCCGCCTGGAAGCGGCGCCGCTCCTCGGACTGCTCGATGACGCGCTGGGCGTGACTCCAGGCGATGGCGAAGCCCCGACAGTGACGAGTCGCAGCGATTCGATCGAAGGGATCGCGAGCCGGAACTAGGCGTGATTCGTGAGCACGTAGGTATCATCCGCCCGGCCTGCCGCCGACAGGCGCATATCGACACTGGAGGACCGTTACGCGGCGGAGATGGCCGATTCGGGCCGTCGCTGGTCGGCGATTCGAACCGGACCGAGCGTGAATCGTGGAGCGCTCGCGCTCGATGGGGACCTTGTCGCTCCGTAGTGGTCTGCACGTGCGGATCTGCGGCACATGTCCAGACGAGACGCCAGCGTCAACAACGTGTCCGGGAATGACGACTAGGCGTGGCTTCGAAGCCAGCGAGGGCAATGGCGAGCTCTGCCGCGTCCGCGGCGACGGCAGTTGGGGACTCTCCAGCGGGTAGGGCTGCAACCTGCTCCCGCGTGGTCACGCCCGTCAGCATCAAAATGCACCGAGCACCCACCGCGCGAGCGGCCGCAAGATCGGTGTCGATCCCGTCGCCGATCATGATCGCCTCGGAAGGCTCCCGCCCGACGGCATGCGCCGCGGCCTCCAGCAGGTACGGCGCCGGTTTCCCGATGGACACTGGCACGACGCCGGTCGTCGCCTCCAGCGCGGCCACGAGCGAGCCGGCACCCGGTTGGAGCCCGCGCTCGGTCGGGTAGACCGGATCCCGGTTCGTCGCGATGAAATGTGCCCCGGCGCGGACGCAGTCGGCGGCCACGGCAAGCCGCACGTAGGTCAGGTTGGGGTCAAGGCCAACGACAACCGCCTCGGGATGCCCGGCCGCGGTATAGCCGTCGATCCCCTCGTGGCTCACCCTGGTCGCGGCGTACGCCGTTCCGACCACGTCGTAGCCCGCGTCGCGGAGCTCCCGTTCGAGCCCGCCGGCGCCCAGCACCAGAACCCGGCGGATATCCGGATCGTGGTCGCGGAGGTATCGTGCCGTGGCCCGGGCTGACGAGACGACGGTCTCGGGTGTTACCGGGGCGCCCATCCCGGCAAGGCGCGTCTGGTAGTCGGCGCCGTAGTGCATCGAGTTGTTCGTGACGTAGACGATGTCGTCCCCTCGCATGGCGCGATCGGCGAGCACGGCGGCGACGCCCGGCACAGGGTCCGCGCCGCGGTACACGACCCCGTCCAGGTCGACGAGCAGGAGGAGGCTCACAGGGAGGTCAAGGGCGTGCGCTCATGGGCCGGATCGTAGCGCGCCGTTCGCCGCGTACGATGGACGGGATGCCGGCTCCGGACCGAAACCCGCTCGCCACCACCCATCGACTCCTGATCGACGGGACGAACCTGCTCCACAGCCTCTCGCGGTCGGGTGGCGCCGCGCCGGCCACGACGCTGATCGGACGCCTCCGAGGTGTCGTGCCGGCGCCAATCGCCATCGAGCTCGTCTTCGACGGCCCGGCCGAACGCGGTCTCCGCGGCGAGCGGATCGCGTCCGGGACGTCGGTTCGATACAGCGGCGCGAGGACGGCCGACGCAGTGATCGTGTCCCTCGTGGACGAGGTCCGGCTTGTCGATGGGCCCGAAGGGACCGCTGGCATCCTCGTCATCACCGACGACCGCGACCTGAAGTACGAGTCCCGAATGCGCGGTGCCCGAACCGCCGGATCCGCCTGGCTGCTCGGTCGTCTGGGGAGTGGCCGGCTGTCGTCATCGTCGATTGGAAACCCTCGGCCCAGGCGCTTGGCCGCCTCACCTTCTGTCGCTTCGCAGTCGGACGGCGATCCGGCCGAAACGGACCGCGTGGGCTGGCAACCCGGGCGTGGCGCGACGACGAAGCGGGGCAACCCCCGGCGGGCTCCAAGGAGCGGTGGGGCTGGTAGGATGCGGCCGTGAATCTCGTCGACGTCCTGAACGGGGTCTGGAACCAGATCCTCGAGATCACCTCCCTGTTCGTGATGCCCGACTGGGGCGCCCTGATCGCGTTGCTGCCGATCCTCGTCGTGCTCGGTCTCGTCGCGCCGTTCCTGACATTCCTGGCGCTCGGCACGCTCATCTACCTGGTCCGCAAACCGCGTGTCCGCGTGGAGTACGAAGAAGGACCGCGCGTCGCCGCGCCCGGGCCAGGCGGCGAGCCGGTGTTCCCTGTCGGCCTGCCGTACTGCCGCCGCGACGCCCTGACCTATCCATCCGGCACACATCGCTGCGATCGTTGTCACGATCAGCTTTCGGTCATCTGCCCGATGTGCAGCCTCGGACGGTCGGCCCTGGTCGATACCTGCTCGAACTGCGGGCTCGTCCTCAAGGTCAAGAGCCGGGCCGTGGTCGTGGCGGCGTCGAGGGGTCCCAAGCCCGGCGGCGCGGCCGCCGCATGACCGTGCCCATGGCGGCGCAAGGTTGCCCGTCCCGCCTCGCAACCCCGGCGCCACTCGGCGCGTCTCGACCGGCATGAGCATGGAAGCTGCCTCGTCCGGCCTCTTCTCGTTGGGCGTGGTGTTCATCGCGCTCGGCTTCGCCGCCCATGTTGGCCACGCGGTGATGCTGGCCAATGGTCGGCGGACGGTGTCGGTCGGCGTCGCGGGTCGGCAGCCTGCTTATGCCGGCGTCGTCACCGGCTCGTTCGTGACCGCCCAGATGCAATCCGCCTCGAGCGGCCCGACCACGGCGGCCTCACCGAGCCCGCTGTCCCGAGCGGCCCTTGGGTTGAGCCTGGCCGGGTGGCTGGTGCTCGGCGTCTCGTTGTTGCTCCGCGCGGTGATCGTCGGTCGTGGTCCGTGGGGCAACATGTTCGAGTTCAGCGTCGCGTTCGCGTTCTCGATCGTCGGCGGGTACCTGTACCTCCAGCGCCGCTATCCGATCCGTTCGATCGGCTTCGTGCCCCTCGGCGTCGCGCTCGTGCTGCTGCTCTATGCCTCGAGCCTCCCGTCGGAGATCAAGCCACTCGTGCCGGCCCTGCAGAATGCGCCGCTGCTGACGATCCATGTCGGGATGGCGGTGCTGAGCTACGGGATCTTCGCCACGAGCTTTGCCGCCGGGGTCGGGTACCTGATTCAGGGGCAGAACGACCGCTTCGCGTGGCTGCCGTCGCACAAGGTGCTCGACGAGGCGGCCTACCGCGCGGTGATCATCGGCTTCCCGATCTTCGCCACGATGATCATCCTGGGCTCCTGGTGGGCCTCGATCGCCTGGTCGCGCTACTGGGGCTGGGACCCCAAGGAAACGGCGGCGCTCGTCACGTGGCTGACCTACGCGGTCTACCTCCACGCCAGGAACCAGCGCTCATGGGCGGGCCGGCCGGCGGCTTTGCTGCTCGTCGTCGGCTTTGGGATGGTGCTCGTCACGTACTCGGGCTCGCTCTGGTTCAGCGGCCTGCACGCGTACAGCGGCCTGTAGTCTCGTGCCCTGGGCGGCGCCCGCCCAGGGCAACGTCCCCGCTGTCTCGCTCCACCTGTGGTGACCCGGGCTCCCCTCGTCTGCTTTCGCGGAAACGCCGGCACCGAGGTAGGCCAGGACGGCCCGCACCCGACGGTGGTAGCCGTCGCTCTCTGACAGCCCGAGCTTCCCCATGATGCTGCTTATGTGCGCCTCGACAGTGCGCTCGGTCAGCCATAGGCGACGAGCGATCGTCGCGTTCGAGAGCCCCTCTGCCACCTGCGCGAGCACCTCTCGCTCGCGGGCCGTCAGGCCCGCCATAGCTCCGTCATGGTCATTGGGCGCCAGGAGTCGCGCGACGACTTCCGTGTCGAGGGCAGAACCGCCCTCCGCAACGCGTCGGAGGGCATCGAGGAAGTCGTCGACATCGAACGCGCGGTCTTTCAACAGGTAGCCGAACCTGCCACCGGCGACCAATTCCACCGAATGGCGGGTCTCGAGGTGCTGTGACAGGAGCACGATGCCAATCGTTGGATAGAGCCGGCGAAGCTCCCGGGCGGCCCGCGCACCGTCATCGGTCCCGTCTGGCGGCATCCGGATGTCGATGATCACGAGGTCGGGTTGATTCGCCGTTACCGCAGCGACGAGTTCGGTGGCGTCGCCGGCTCGGGCAACAATCTCGTGACCGGCGTCGGCCAACAGGCGAGCGAGCCCTTCACGAAAGAGGGCCGAGTCGTCTCCGATCACGATGCGCATGGCAGGACAGCCTCAACAATCGTTCCGTTCCCGAGCTCGCTCTGGAGGCGCAGCGAACCACCCAGCGCTTCGACCCGGTCCGCCAGTCCGGCGAGGCCAGCGCCAGCTCGTCTTGTCGCGCCGCCGCGGCCATCGTCTTCGACGCGGACGCGCAGCAGACCGCCGGCGCGCGCCACAGACACTTCGATCGCCCTCGGGTCCGCGTGCTTGATGGCGTTTGCCACCGCTTCACTCGCTACGTAGTAGGCCGTCGTTGCGAGCTCATCGGACACGTCGTTCGCGTCAACGTCGATCCGGACCGGCACCGGGGCTCCCTGGGTGAGGGTGACGAGCGCCTCTCGTAGTCCATCATCGAGCCCCACAGGTCGGACGCCATGCGCGAGCCGTCGGAGTTCAGCCACCGCGGTCCCGAGCTCCGCGACGGCTTGGTCGAGCAGGCCGTGGACATCGACCGTCCCGTCCACAAGGTGGCGCTGGGCTACTCGGATGGCCATGCCAAGCGAGACAAGACGCTGTTGCGCACCATCATGGAGGTCGCGTTCCAGGCGTCGTCGTTCTTCGAGCGCGGCCTGGACCAGACGTGTTCGGCTGTTCTCTACGTCCCGCAGCGCGCCGCTGAGCTCCAGGCGCAGCCTCACGACCTCCACCAGGACCGCGGCGTCGGCCGCCACCTCAGCCACGGGTGAGGCGCCCGAAGGTCCAGCCCCGGGTACCAGAACGCCGATTTGCGCACCTCCGAGCACTACGCGAATGCCATCGTCGCCGTCGACCACCGTGCCACTGGCATCCACGAACCCGGTCGTCCCAGGGACTCGATAGCCAACTCGCAGCTCCGGATCGCGAAGGGCGTCACGGAGCACGGCCTCAAGCTCCTCCGGTCGAGCTCTGCCCGCGTGCGTGCGACGGGCAAGATCATCGATCGCTTGCCGCGCCGCCCTGCGAAGCGGATAGAGGCGGCGATCCACGACGCGACGGACCGACGTGAGCACGGGCATCAGCGCGATTGCACAGACCGCCGTCGCCGCGGCCGCCGTGGCCGCGGAGCCTGGCCCCAAAATCAGCCCTCCGGCGAACGAGGCCGACGCATAGATCGCGACCAGCGCACCCGAAGCTGTCCCGTAGACCAAGATCCCCGAAATGGCCTTGTCGACGTCATACAGATCGTGGCGCAGGATCGCGATCGCGATCGCCGCTGGGACGCCGGCGATGATGATCAGCAACGCGATAGGCTGAACCACTCCGGTTTCCCCAGGATGATGAATTCGATGAGGCACCCGAGGAGGGCAGCCGGCAGGGCGATGCCCGCCAGCGCCAACCACTTGAGCTGCGCGCGTTCGACCGGGCTGACGGTCCGTCTGAACTTCGCCACCAGCGCGGCGGCAGTGAGGATCGCGACGGCGAGCAGCCCGATCAGGCCACCCAGGGCCGTGAGATCGAAGAGCAGCGGAATTGAGCCGCCGAATGGGTTGACCAGCTGCGCGAACGGCGGTGGTAAGGGTGCAGGATCGAGCAATCCGCTCAAGTGGAACGCGGCCCCGACCGCGATGATCAGCGGCGGCAGCCATCGCCAGCTCGGACTGGGTACTCGCCCGTCTGGGAACAGCACCAGAAGGAGTGCGACGGCCGCGTAGAGCCAGACGGCGCTTTCGCGCAGGAACGCGACGGCCAGGGCATCGATTGGAAGCTCGCCTTGGCTCGCAGCGCCGTAGTACAGGTCCCGAGTCACGAACGCCGTGACGTTGAACCCGTGCCACGCGAGGAGCACCGCTACCACGTTCTTCGGGGCGCGCCGCGCGACGAGCAGGCCGAGAGCGATGGCGAGCCCCCCAACGGCCGTTCCCGCGACGAGCAGCGTCACCCGGTTCGCGGTTGGCATCACGGCGACCGAGATGACGGCTACGGCCGCGACGAGGATCGCGAGGACGGCCAGGACCTGGGCGAACTGCTGCGTGCGCATGGTGTCCGCATATTGGCAGAGCGACACCTCGTGCCCGCATCCGTGCTCCCACGGAAACGAAGTCTCGTGCAGGCCACGACGACATCAGCCGATCCCATCCCTACGTTCGACTGGCAGCTCCTCCAGACGAGGGGCCACGAAGGAGGTCGGAGATGAATCCACGAATGACGATGAACAGCAGGCTAGCCCGACGCGGAACGGTTGTAAGCGGCGCACTCGTGGTGCTCCTGGCTTCGACCGCGGTCTCGTTCGCGGCGATTCCAGGCACTGATGGCGTCATAAGTGTTTGCTACAACGCGAGCTCGAATCCATCGGGTCAGCTTCGCGTCATCGACGTTCAGCGTGGCGACAAGTGCGCAAAGAATGAGAAGCCGCTGACGTTCAACCAGACCGGGCCGCAGGGTCCCATCGGCCCGATCGGACCAGCTGGTCCGCAAGGCCTGACCGGAGCCACCGGATCCACCGGGCTGACTGGCCCGATCGGGCCAGCGGGTCCAACTGGTGCGACGGGAGCCACCGGGGCGCAAGGCCCAATCGGGCTGACTGGGCCGGCGGGACCCCAAGGCCTGCAAGGGCCAGCCGGGCCGCAGGGCCTCCAGGGGCCGGCGGGAGCGTCGGGGATCGCCACGGTTACCTTCGCGGGGAGCGGCCGCCAGGAGCTACCAGACGGCGGCGCCCTCGTGAAGCGCGTTGCCAAGAACCTGCCGGCAGGCAACTGGGCGATCGTTGCAACCGCCAACTTCTCGACACTCTTTTACTACAACAATGACGACGGCTTCGAAGGTACGACGCGGTGCGAGTTGCGGAACGGCGCCGATGTCGTGGGCTTCGCCGATGACCGCCGCGGCGTGAAGACGGACGTCCACGTCTCGCTGTCGATGAACGGCGGTGCCGCCGTACCGGCGGGCGGCGGGGAAGTGAGCCTGTGGTGCGGCTCGCAGTTCGGCGGTTTCCTCGAGAACGCCCAGCTGATGATCATGCAGGTCGGCAGCTTCTCGTAAGCGGCATTGATCCCAACAATGGGCTGATCGTTCCAATTCGTTTCGAGGATCCTGAAGCGGAGCGGGGGTTCATCGAACGACTGGAGCGCGAGCGCCAGGAAGCGGCGGGCTAGATCGTCCGCGCATCCTCCCTCGGCCCTCGGCCGCGAATCGCCAACGACCTACGGACTGGGTCAGGCGAGCGCGGGCGGGGGCCGTAGCACGCCTCGTCTGTTTGAAGCCCTTACCTCAGGTGGTCCGGGTCACCTTCAGAAGGTTCCGCGGACGTTCCTCGTCCAGCCCGCGCGCCCGAGTCAGATGCATCGCGTGCAATTGCCCGGGCACGATCGATACGATCGGACCGAGCCACTCCGGCGTACCTTCCGGCAGTGGCACGGCCCACGTCGCGACCGACAGCGCTTCGTCGCGATCCGACACAACCATCAGCTCGGCGTCGAGATCGCCGCGGAGCCGGCGGAGCAGAGCGACCAGATCCGCCTCTGGCGCGCCCTCGCGGACGACCGCCAACACGGGGACGTTGGGTTCGACCAACGCGAGCGGACCATGCTGGAAGTCGGCCGACGAGTACGGATCCGCAAAGACACGGGCGAGCTCCTTGAGCTTGAGCGCCCACTCGCGCGCCGTGGCGTATTCGTATCCCCGGGCGATCAGGATGGCCCGGGTGCAGGCTGCCTGGTCCCGCGCGATCCGCTCGATGTCGGGCTCGACCTCCAGCGCCCTGGCCAGGGTCCCGGGCAAGGCCGCGAGGGCTGCGCCATCGCCTGGCTCCCCGCCAAGGGCTGCCGACAACACCGCGATCGCCAAGAGCTCGCTCGTGTAAGTCTTGGTCGCCGCCACCGCCCGCTCGACTCCCGCGCCGAGATCGATCGTCCGATCCGCGGTCTCCGAAAGTGCGGACCCAGATTCGTTGGTGATCGCCACGGTCGGCGCACCCTGCGCCCTGGCGGCCGCGAGTACCGCAACGATGTCCGGCGAAGCACCCGACTGGCTTATCCCGATCACCAGCGCGTCCGTGAGATCCGGCGCGGCGCCATAGAGCGACACGATGGACGGCGACCCGAGCGCCACCGATAGGCGGTGGCGGATGCCCAGGACGTATTGTGCGTACAATGCGGCATGGTCCGAGGTCCCGCGCGCGGCGATCACGACATGCTTGATCCCGCGATCTCGCACGGACGCGGCTAGCGCCTCGATCGGACCGGTCTGCGCCTCCAGGAACCGAGCGGCAACCGACGGCTGCTCGAGGATTTCGTCGCGGAGGGTCATGCGGGCAGCGTGACCGGAAGGCGACCCGCGAGCACAAAGTCCCCCGCCAAAGCGGATGCGAGTGCATCGAGCGAGTCCGCCAGAATCGAATAGGTGCACAGCGCCATCGCGTGCGCCGGGTACCCCGCCGCGTCCCACGGTGTTCGGAGCGCGACTGCGATCGTGGGACGACCCGCCGACCCGACCGCCTCGACGAGCGCGAACTGCGCGGGCTGCCGGATCGCATCGATCGTCCCGACCACGACCGCATCGAACGCCGACGCGCGCTCGCGCAGGGCCGAAACGTCCCCGTCCGTCGGAGTCATACCAACCACGATCTCCTCGACCGACGCGAACCGCGCCCGGAGTGCGCGCCCGAGTCCGGGCGGCACGGAGCCCGAGGTGTCGGCAGGGGTCAGATCCGTGGGCGCCGGCATGACAGCCAGGATCGTCGCATCCGCTGGGAGCGTCTGGCGCGGCGACCCGGCCGAGTCACGGGGGCCGCCCTGCCAGCCGCGCACGAGCGTGATCGATCGCTTCGCCAGTTCGAGTGACAGCGCCTGGTGATCGGCGCACCCGACGACGTCGAGATCTGGCCCCGGACCGACGCCGCCGAGCCACCCGCGCAACGATTGGATCCGCCCTGACGCGGCCTCCAACGCTGCCTCGTTGAAGCGGCCGCGCGCCCCGGCATCAAGGAGCGCACCTTCGATCCGCCCGAGCGCGGCCCGGTCCGCCGAACAAAGCAGCAGGTCGACGCCGGAATCGATGGCGGCCACGATCTGCTTCGCCTGTGCAGCCCCCTGCGCGAGTGCCCGCATGTCGAGGGCGTCGCTGATCGTCACGCCCGCAAACCCCAGCTCGTCGCGCAGCAGCCCACCCATGACTGCCGGCGAGAGGGTCGCGGGGAGCGTCGGATCATCGGTCAGGGCGGGCGCCGCGATATGGGCGGACATGACCAGCCGGGCTCCGGCACCGACGGCAGCCTGGAACGGGACGAGCGTCGCGGCGTCGAGCTCGGCTCGCGATGCCGTCACGACGCCCAGCCCGTGATGCGTGTCCTGGCTCACCTCGCCCAGACCCGGGAAGTGCTTCGCCGTGGCCGCTACGCCGGCCCCCTGCAGACCCCGCACCATCGCCGCGCCCAAGCGGGCAACTGGCTCAGGGTCGTCGCCGAACGAGCGGACCCCGAGGGCCGTGTTGGCCGGTTCGGACGCGAGGTCCAGCACCGGCGCGTAGACAACGTTGATCCCCATCGCCCGCGCCTCGAGCCCGATCGCACGGCCAACCCGTTCGGCAAGGTCCTCATCGCCGACGGCGCCAAGCGCCATGTTTCCGGCGAACTGGGTTGGACCGACGCCAAGCCCCTGGAGCTGGCCGCCTTCCTGGTCCGCCGCGACGAGCATCGGGGCGGGAGCGCCGCCACCGGGTGGGCCCCCGGTCGCAACACCACCGTCGACGCGTCCGGCCCGCTGGAACGCCTCGACCAGCTCGCGAACCTGCCCCGGAGACCTGACATTGTGATGCCGGAACACCGTCATCCCCGCCGCGGGCGCCTCCTCGAGCCGCCGCGCGACCCAGCGCGGCAACCGTTCCCCCTCGAACGCGAGCATCACGCGTCCGAGCAACGAGTTCCCGTGCCGGGGTCTCACCCCTTGACCGACCCCGCGATGAGCCCACGGACGAAGTAGCGCTGGAGCAGCAGGAACACGGCGAGCGGCACGATCATCGTCACGAACGCCCCGGCCGTCAGCAGGTGCCACGCCTCACCGCGCGTGCCCACGAGCTCGTTCAGCCTGGCCGGCAACGTCCCAACCGAGGTCTCCGTCCCGAGGTAGACAAGGGCGACGAGCAGGTCGTTCCAGACCCACAGGAACTGGAAGATCGCGAACGACGCCAACGCCGGCACGGACAGCGGCACGACGAGCTCGCGGAAGATCTGGAAGTGCGACGCGCCGTCGATCGCCGCGGACTCGAACAGGTCGCCCGGCAGCTGGCTGATGTAGTTGTAGAGCAGGAAGATCGCCAGCGGCAGCCCGAACCCCGTGTGCGCCAGCCAGACCCCCAGGAACGTCCCGTTCAGGTCCAGCCCCGCGTACAGGCGCAGCACCGGAACGAGCGACATCTGGATCGGCACGACGAGCATCGCCACGACGAGCGCGAACAGCAGCCGTCGTCCGGGGAACCGCATCCAGGCGAAGGCATACGCCGCGAATGCCGCCATCGTGATCGGGATGACCACGGCCGGGATCGTCACGACAAGCGAATTGATGAACGCCGTTCCCAGCCCGTCGGCTCCGAGCACGGACACGTAGTTCGAGAGCGTCCACTGGGCCGCCTCGAATGGATGGAGGATGGCCTCCCACCAGCCGCTCGAACGAACGTCGGCGTTGGAGCGGAACGAGCTGACGAGCAGCCCGGCGGTGGGCAAGGACCACACGACCGCGATCATCACGATGACGACCCTGACGAACGTCCGCTCGATGAGCCGGGTCCGACGGGGCGACCGAACGGCCCCGACCCGCGCCACGGAACCCACGTCACCCTCGACGACGCCGGCGCTCACGACCCGACCCCCTGCCGGCGCAGGTTCCGGATGTTGATGACCATGATCGGCACGACGGCGATGAACAGGATCGTCGCGATCGCGCTGGCGTGGCCGAAGTTCCGGAAGCTGAACATCTCGGAAAACATCCGGTTGGCCAGCACCTCGGTTTCGAACCGCCCGCCGGTGGTCACGTACACGATGTCGAAGACCTTGAGGATCGCGATCGAGACGGTCGTCGCGACCGCGATGAGCGTACCGCGGATCATCGGAACGACGATCCGGAAGAATACGGACGCTTCGCCTGCGCCATCCATCCGCGCAGCCTCGATCACCTCGCTCGGGACGCCCTTGAGGGCGGCGGACAGGACGACCATGGCGAACCCAGTCTGGAGCCAGATCATGATCACGATCAGGGCGATCGTGTTCAATGGCGGGACCTGAAGCCACGGCACCGGCGCATTGCCCAGCCCGGTCCACGCGGCGTTGACGAGCCCGATCTGCGCCTCACCCTCCGGCTGCCACGCGTACACGAACCGCCAGATCACCGACGCTCCGACCATCGAGATCGCCAGCGGCAGAAAGATGAACGTCTTGGCCAGCGCCTCGCGTTTCACCCGATCGACGAGGGTCGCCACGAGCAGGCCGATGACGACGCTCCCGCCGGTCCCGAGCACGAGCCAGACGATATTGTTCCGAAACGCCAGCCACATCTCCGGCGAGGTCAGGACGAACGACCAGTTGGCGACAAATCCCTCGCCTTCGGTGGCGGTGGCGAAGATCGTCAGGATCGCGGGGGCGATCAGGAACACGGTGAGCATCGCGACTGCCGGTCCCAGGAACACGTAGGGACGGACGAATTCCCCGACCCGGCTGCCAAGCAGATCGACTGCGCCATTGAGCCCGACATACAGCAGCCACACGCCGACGGTGCCGATGCCGATCGCGAGGACCATGACGGTCAGCTTCGACTGCATCAAATCCAGGCCGCGCTCACGGACGGCGTCCGCGGTCGAGCTCTGCCCGATGAGGTCGTAGAACGAAGCGAACAGTCGCTCCGGTCCGAGCGGGTCGCGGATGATGTCGAGCCCGACCCAGATGAGGACGAGTGCCGTCACGGCCGCGACGACACGAATCAACCGACCGGCGAGATCGCCGGTCGGTCGGCTGACAATGCTGGCTCCGATCATCAGGCTCCTCGGTCGCTGACGGTTCGGTTCAAGGTTGGAGTCGGGGACCCCGGCCCTGCCGGCCCCGCGGCCCCACGCCTCAACCGCCCCCCACCGCCCCCGGGCGTAGGAATCGCTGAAAAATGCGTCGGGCCC
>JBKKCW010000356.1:0-7301 GCA_046712485.1 Candidatus Limnocylindrales bacterium | reverse complement strand
ACCGGCGCGGCAATCGCCGGCAACTTTCTCGGGAGCCTCACCGCGGGACCCATAGCCCGGATCGCCGGCACCGAGCTGCTGATCGTCATCGAGGCTGTCCTCCTCGCCGTCGTCGCGGCCGTCATCCTGGCGATCGCCCGGACAGGACAGGTCCGCGTCCCAGCGCGCAGCGCCAGCGGCTCGGTCGTCCGGGAGCTCCGCGCGGGGCTGGACGAGGTCCTTCGATCGCCGCTCTTCCGTCTCGTCGCGATCGCCTACGTGCTGTTCTCGATCCTCAGTTTCTCCGTCACCTACCCGTTCCTCCAGGCGGCGTCGACGACATTCCCGTCCGAAGGCGACCTCGCGACGGTCATCGGGTTCCTGTCGGCTGCGGTGACGGCCACGTCGTTCGTCATCTCGTTGACGCTGGCCAACCGCGTGTACGCCCGGTTCGGCGTGGCCGGGGCGGCGCTCCTTCTTCCGATCGTGTACGTCGCGGGGTTTGGCCTGTGGCTCGTGCAGTTCACGTTCGCGACGGCGGCCATCGTCCGCTTCACCCAGCAGGTGTCGCAGCGCGGCCTCTCGAATGCGGCGTGGAGCGCGTTCTACAACGTCGTTCCGACAGAGCGCCGCGCACAGGTGCTGGCGTTCGTCGACGGCGTCCCCGGGCAGGTCGGCACCATGCTGTCCGGTCTGCTCCTGCTCGGCGCCGGCCGGATCTTCGCGCCCGATCAGATCTTCTGGTTGGGAGCCGCGACGGCGTTGGTCCTGACCGCCGTCGTATTCGCGATCCGCGGCCGATATGCCTCGAGCCTGCTGCGCACGCTTCGGTCCGGTCTGGGCGAACAGGTTCTCGAGGGCGGGCCGGGACTCGCCACGCTCGCACGCGACCCACAGGTCGCGGAAGCGCTCAATGCAGCTCTCGACGCCCCGGAGCCGGCCATCCGCCGGACGGCAATCACCCTGATCGCGAGGATCCACGCTGCCGGGTCGCCGGGTGTTCTCGCGCGCGCGCTGGACGACCCCGACGCGGGCGTTCGGACGGCGGCCCTGACTGGCTTGGCAAGCGTTCCCCCCGACTACGGCCTCGTCCGCCTGATCGCCGACCGCCTGACCGATCCCGATCCCGGCGTCCGGGCAGGGGCAGTTCGAACGCTCGGCGTCGTGGACGTGGCGGCCCTCTCGGAGGCGCTCGACGCTCTTGCCCGGGAGCAGGACGTCTCGGTCAGGGCGGCCGTCGCGGTCGCGCTCGAGGACACGCCCGGAGCCCCGTGGTCCGTGCCGGTGCTGTTGGCCGATCCATCAGCGGTCGTCACGCACGCAACGTTCGAAGCCGTGGCGGCCGTCGGAGGTCTTCGCCGGGGCGCAAGCATCGCCCCCGCACTCGTCGGCGCGCTCGACGATCCAAGCGCACGTGTTCGGCGGACGGCGGCAGGGCTCCTCGCCAGCCGTGACGATGCGACCGATGGCGTCGTCGAGCTGCTGACGACCGGCTCGCCGCGAGCGCAGGAGGCCGCCCTCCTCGCGCTGATGGGCCATGGAGCAGCCATCCGGGCCCCGGTGATCGAGTGGGCCGAAGCGCAGATCGCGCTGGCAGCCGACCGTCGACGTGCGCGACTAGCCGTCGCGGGCGCCGGCCCTGCGCCTGAACCGGACACGGCAGAAGGCTTCCTGACGTTCGTCCTCGAGCGGCGTGAGCAACACCTGGCCGACGGAGCCCTCGGCGCGCTGGCGGTCCTCGGGGCGGACGAGGCGCGAGGGGTGATCCGCCGCTGTATCCGGTCGGACGACCCGGAGACCCGCGCCCAGGCGCTCGAAGCCCTCGACTCGGTCGGTGAGCGACGGCTAAGGCGAGCGATCGTCGGGTTCCTGGATGCGGACGCTGGCGCGTCCCCCGAGTCGCGCGATATCGTGCTCCTCCGACTGATTGACGACGCGGACCCCTGGGTGAGCAGGCTTGCGCGGCGAACGCTCGAGGACGCAGAAAGACCGGGTGGGATGGCCGACACAGACCGGACGCTCAGCGACATCGACACCATGCTGCTCCTGCGTCGCGTACCGCTCTTCGCCGAGCTCGATCCCGAAGATCTCCAGCGGGTCGCGGGCACGTGCCGGGAGCGCGTCTACCCGGGGGGCGCGACGCTCATGCACGAGGGCGACATCGGCAGCGAGCTGTTCGTCATCGTTGCTGGCACGGTCCGGGTCGTCAGGGCCGAGCCCGATGGAAGCGAACGATTGATTCGCCGATACCACGACGGGGATCACATCGGCGAGCTCGCGGTGCTGCGGGAGGGGCCACGTGCCGCCAGCGTGATCGCGGAGGACGACGACGTCCGGACGCTTGTCATCGACGGGGAGAACCTCAAGGCGATCCTGCGCGAGCGCCCCGAGGCCGCCATGGCGATGCTGGCCACGCTCGCCGAGCGGATCAGCCTGCAGTAGGCTCGCGGCCATGCTCGACGCTCCGACGGTGCGCCCGGATCTTCCGACGGGCACCGTCACGTTCCTGCGCACCGACGTCGAAGGATCGATGGCCCTTGCGCGCGCGCTCGGCCCACGCTGGGACGCGATCAACGCGACCCACCTCGACCTCCTTCGAGCGGCGATCGAGGCGCATGGCGGCGTCCGCGTCCGAACGGAAGGTGACGCCCTGTTCGCTGTCTTCCCGGAGGCTGGGGCCGCGGTACGGGCGGCGCTCGACGCGCAGCGTGCATTGGCAGCCCATCCGTGGCCCAATGACGCTCAGGTCCGGGTCCGGATGGGTCTCCACAGCGGCGAGGCCCACCTGGCCGGAGCCGACTACGGCGGGTTCGAGGTCAACCGCGCAGCACGCATCGCGGCGGCCGGCCACGGCGGGCAGGTCGTCCTGTCCGAGGCGACCCAGCTCCTTGCCTCAGCCGCCCTGAGTGAGGGCGTCGCGACTCGCGACCTCGGGCGACATGTGTTGCGCGACGTGCCTGAGCCGGAACGGCTCTTCCAGCTCGACATTCCCGGTCTTCACAGCAACTTCCCGCCGCTGCGAACGTCGCGACCGAGCACCGGCAACCTGCCGATGCGCATGACCAGCTTCATCGGCCGGGACGCGGACCTCGTCGAGCTGGCGTCCCTTCTCGAACGCAGCCGGCTGGTCACACTCACGGGTCCCGGCGGGATCGGCAAGACAAGCCTCGCGATCGAGCTCGGTCGGATGTGGCAGGACAAGGTCGTGGACGGCGTGTGGTTCGTCGGGCTCGATGCCATCGACGATCCCGCGATGGTCCGAGCTGAGATCGCGCGCAGCCTGGGTCTCTTCGACGGTCCAAACCGGCCTGCGGCGGAGGGCCTCGACCACTACCTGGCCGATCGATCCATGATCTTCGTGATCGACAACTTCGAGCACGTCCTCGACGGCGCCATCGACGTCGCGGCACTCCTCCGGGCGGCGCCGCGAACCAGGGTGATCGTCACGAGCCGGGCGCCGTTGCGACTTCCGGGTGAACAGGAGTACCCGGTCCACTCCCTGGCGGAGCATGCGGCCAGCCGCGACCTCTTCGTCCACCGGGCCCAGGCCGTCCGTCCCGACTGGGATCCGGGTGCGGACGTTGGCGTGATCGATGAGATCTGCGCCATGCTCGATGGGCTGCCGCTCGGTGTCGAGCTGGCCGCCGCGCGCATCTCGCTCCTGCCCCTCCCGGCGATCCGCGACCGGCTCGCCGCGCGGCTACCGCTCCCCGGGCCAGGGCCGCGCGACGTCCCTCAGCGCCAACGGACGCTGGAGTCGACGATCGCCTGGAGCCACGACCTCCTGGGCGAAGCGGAGCGGCGGCTCCTGCAGGATCTCGCGGTGTTCGAGGGAAGCTTTGATGTCGACCAGGCCGGACAGGTGAGCGGTGGTGATGTCCTCGATGGCGTCGCGACCCTCGCCGAGCACAGCCTGGTCGTCGGGTTCGGGGACGCGCCCGGTGCAGGCATCCGGTACCGCATGCTCCAGACGATCCGCAGCTTCGCGCTCGGCCGGCTGGTCGCAGAAGGCCGTGAAGCGGCGGTTCGCCGCCGTCACGCGCAGGCGTACCTTGCGTTGTTGACGGCGGCCGAGCCGTACCTGCCAGGGGCTGATCAGGCCGCCTGGCTCGATCGGCTCTCGCCTGACCACGCTAATCTGCGGGCTGCCACGAGGTGGGCGATCGACTCGGGTGACGTCGAGCTCGCGCTGACCCTGGTCGCCAGGGCGTGGCGGTTCTGGCAACTGGCAGGCCACCTCGCCGAAGGCGGCGAGCTTGCGGACGCCGCCCTCGCGATGCCCGGAGCCGACGCCCAGACTCCGGAGCGCCTGGCGGCTCTCGCGGCGGCCGGGGGCATTGCCTACTGGCGGGGGGACGTCCCAAGGACGGTTGAGCTGTACGAGGCGCAGCGCGACCTCGCGGTGGCGCTTGGTGACAAACCGGCCGAGGCGGACGCCCACTTCAACCTAATGTTCGCGCGCAACCTGACCGCCGAGATGTACCTCGCCGCGGAGGAGGCGGAACTATCGACGCGCCTGTACGAGGAGACAGGCGACGAACGGGGGATGGCCCGAATGCTATGGACGCGAGCGACACTCAAGCTCAACCAAGGCGACGCAGCCGGGGCGATCCCGATCTTCGAGGAAGCGGTTGCGGCCTTTGAGCGCAACGGAGACGCCTGGTACCACGCGATGGGCGTTGGGAGCCTGGCCTGGTGCTATTTCGCGCTCGAGGAAACCCGTGAGGCAACGATGTTGGGCGTCCAGTCCCTCGTCGAATACCACGCCATGCGGGATGTTTCGACAACGACGATCACGCTCGCGCCAGCCGCCAGGGTCGCGCTGGATGCAGGCCGGATCGAGGATGCGGCCGTGCTGCTGGGGGCTTTCGAAGGCCTTTGCGAGCTCTACGGCGTGAAGCCACCACCCGGCATGCTCCACCTGATCGCGGGATCCGGCTTCGAACCGCAGATCCGCCAGGGACTCGGGGAGGATGCGTACGAGCAGGCTCTCGAACGCGGGCGGCGCCTTAGTCTGGACAATGCGGTCGATCTAGTCGTGCAGATCTGCGATGACGTCCTGCGTAACGACCCCGCCGGACCTCAGTAGGCGGCGAGCGTCCGGATGCCGTCGGCGATTTTCTCGGGATTGACCATGAACCACTCTTCCAGGGCGTGGTTGTACGGGACTCCCGGCACCTCCGGACCGGCGATCCTGGTCACGGGTCCGTCGAGATAATCGAACGCTTCCTCGGCCACGATCGCCGCGACCTCCGCGCCATACCCGCCGAACTTGTTGTCCTCGTACACGACAAGGCATTTGCCGGTCTTGCGCACCGAGTCGAGCAGCGTCTCGGTGTCGAGCGGCCGGAGCGTGCGCAGGTCGACGACCTCCGCGCTGATTCCCTCCTCCGCGACCCGGTCGGCCGCCTCGAGGGCGTAGTGGGCCATCAGGCCGTAGGCGACCACGGTGACCTGCGTGCCGGGATGGGTGACCGCGGCCTTGCCGAGCGGAACCGTGTAGTCCGTGTCGGGTACGTCCCCGCGGACCGAGCGGTACATCTTCTTGTGCTCGAAGAAGAGGACCGGGTCCGGGTTGCGGATCGACGAGCGCAGCAAGCCGCGTGCGTCGTGCGGCGTGGAGGGCACCACAACCTTGAGACCCGGCACGTGGGTGAAGAAGGCCTCGACCGACTGGGAGTGATAGAGCGCGCCGTGGACGCCGCCGCCGTACGGAGCCCGGATCGTCATCGGGACACCGTACCCGTTGTTCGAGCGATAGCGCATCCGCGCCGCCTCGGACACGATCTGGTTGAACGCCGGGAAGATGAAATCGGCAAACTGGATCTCGGCAACCGGTCGGAGCCCATTGACAGCGGCCCCGATCGATGTGCCCACGATCATCGATTCGGTCAGCGGCGTATCGATGACGCGCTCACCGCCGAACTCGGCCCACAGGCCGTCCGTGGCGAGGAACACACCGCCCTTCTTGCCGACATCCTCGCCGAGCACGATCACGGTCGGATCGCGCCGCATCTCGTCGGCGAGGGTCTCGCGGATCGCATCGATGAACGTCCGAGGCGGCATCAGCCGGCCCCACCCGTTGGCTCGGGGTCGGCGTAGACAAAGCGGGTCGCCCCCGACGGGTCGGGATCGGGCTGCGCCTCCGCGTAGTCGGTCGCCTCGTCCACCGCGCTCTTGATCCCCGCCTCAAGGTTCGCCTCGATCTCGTCGGTCAGCACGCCGGCATCGCGGAGCTGGGCGCGAAACCTTGGGAGCGCGTCATGACTGCGTTCGGCAGCGAGCTCCTCCGCCGAGCGGTACTTGGTCTGCTGATCATCGGACGAGTGAGCCGTCAGGCGCGTCACCTTGGCTTCGATGAGGGTCGGGCCATCGCCGGCTCTGGCCCGCGCGACGGCCTCGCGCGACGCTCGATAGCACGCGAGCACATCGGCCCCATCGACAACGACCCCGGGGATTCCGTAGCCGGACGCCCGAGATGCCACGTCGGCGACCGAGACCTGCATCGCCGCCGGCACGCTGATCGCGTAGCCGTTGTTCTCGATCGCGAGGATGAACGGCAGCTTGTGGATCGCCGCGAAGTTGAGCCCCTCGTGGACGTCGCCCTGATTGGACGAGCCCTCGCCCATGCTTGTCATCGCGACCTGGCCTGTTTTGCGAATCTTGGCGGCAAGGGCGATCCCGACGGCGTGCAGGAGCTGGGTGGCGACCGGTGACGAGACCGACACGAGATTGTGCTCGTGGCTGCCATAGTGCCCGGGCATCTGGCGCCCGCCCGATGACGGATCGTTTGCGGTCGCGTACTGGGCGGTCAGGATGTCGCGGGCAGTCATCCCGAACGTGAGGCAGGTCGCGATCGAGCGATAGAAGGGCGCGATCCAGTCCTTGCCCTTCTCGAGCGCCCAGGCGATCCCGACCTGCGCACCCTCGTGGCCCTGGCCGCTGATGACGAACGGGATCCGGCCGGCGCGATTGAGGATCCACATCCGCTCGTCGACGGCGCGGGCAAGCGCGACGAGCCGGTACATCTCGACTAGGTCGGCGTTTGACAGGCCGAGCTCGGCACCGAGATCGGAACCGGAGCTTGCCTTGGCACTCGCCTGGGGCTTCGCGTCGCGTCCCTTGGTCACCGCCATCGAGCGAACCGGCCTCCTTGTCGCCGCCCGTCGGGGGCGTTTGCGTCAGCCTAGAACGTTTGCGTCAGCCTAGAAGTTGATGGACTGCCCGTCGACTGCCATCGCTGCCTCCCCGAGCACCTCGGACAGCGTCGGGTGGGCATGGGTGGCGCGGCCGATCTCCCACGGTGTCGCATCGAGCTCGAA
>JBKKCW010000355.1:0-11776 GCA_046712485.1 Candidatus Limnocylindrales bacterium | reverse complement strand
GATGCAATGTTGCAATGCCGGTGATGCGCCCGATACCGCCCGCTGCGAGGTCCGGGCAATAAGGTGCACTGACGCGCCCCGTGGAGCCGGTGCCACGCGTGGCGTACACCCGTCAAACCACCGGTGGAGGCGACCTTATGCGCAGGACAATCTTCGTCTTGGCTGTCGCGACGAGCCTCCTGTTCGTCGCCTGTAGCGGTGGCGGGGCCACATCGAGCCCAGCCGGCGGTGAGAGCCCGGCGGCCACGCCTGAAGGCAGCGCCGCAGCCAGCCCGGCCGAAAGCGCGGCGGCCGGCGGCTGGGACCCAACGTCGATCAGCGGGACGGCCATCCTGTCCGGCTGGCGGTCCTCGCCCGAGGAGGGCGAAGCCCTCACCCAGGCCCTCCTTGGCTTCCCGGCGCAGTACCCGCAGATCCAGGTCGATTACCAGCCGATCGCGGGTGACTACCGGACCGTGATGATCACCAAGATCAGCAGCGGTGAAGTCCCCGATCTGTTCTATGTCAACGCGGAGTACGCGCCCGAATGGATCGGCGAGGGGTTCCTCGAGCCGCTCGACGACTACATCGCAAAGTCAGGCTTTGACACCGGCCAGTTCTTCGAGGGCTACCTGAGCACGTTCCAGGCCGACGGCAAGACCTATGGGTTCCCGAAGGATGGCAACACGATCGCGATGGCCTACAACAGCGATCTCGTGACGACGGCGCCGACAACGATGGACGAGCTGGTCAGCACAGCGCAATCGCTCGTCGGATCGGAAGGCCTTGGCGCCCCGATCTGCCTCAACCCTGGGCTCGACCGCGGCCTCGCGTTCCTTTACGCCCAGGGCGGCGAGCTCGTGACCGAGGATGGGTCCGCATCGGCGATCGAGAGCGAAGCGTCGGCCGCCGCCGTCCAGTGGTACATGGACCTGTTCAAGAACGGCCTCGGGATGACCGCGGCCGACCTGGGTTCCGGCTGGTGCGGTGAGGCGCTTGGCAAGGGTCAGGTCGCCTTCGCGTTCGAGGGTGGCTGGCTCGACCCGTTCATGGCGAGCACCTATCCGGACCTCAAGTACGCGTGGGCGGAAATGCCGACCGGCTCGTCCGGAAGTCCGGTGACGATCTCGTTCACGGTCAGCTACTCGATCGGGGCTGACTCGGCCAACAAGGACCAGGCCTTTGTCCTGCTGAGCTATCTGGCCGGCCCGGATGGCATGGAGAAGTGGACTTCTGGTGGCGTCGCATTGCCGTCGCGCAAGGACGTGCCGGTGCCAGCAGGCAAGGAGGTCCTGGCCGCCGGGAGCGCCTACGCGCGACCGGGTTCGGGGTTCATGCCCGGCTACGTGGATGTCCAGAAGGCGTTCCAGGACAACTTCACCGCTCAGATTCAGGGCAAGACCTACGACGCCGGACCGGTCGTCGATGCCACCAAGGCGGCCATAGAAGCGGCATTGACCCAGTAGCCAAGGCTCGCAACCGGCTGACGGGGCCGGCGTAGCACCGGCCCCGTCGGGGCCCGCATCAGCCCGGAGGGATCGATATGCCCGCTGGAGCGCAAGGCTCGACACCCAGTCTTCGTCGAGCGCGCCGATCGGAGGCGATCGCCGGCTACGCCATGATCGCGGTGCCCATGTTCCTGTTCCTGATCCTCCAGATCGGGTCGGTGCTGTACGCCATCTTCATCAGCCTGTGGGACTGGAATGTTCGTTCCGGCCCCGAGGAGTTCGAGGGCCTGGCCAACTACGAGGGGCTGCTGACCGACCCGACCTTCCACCGGGCGATCCAGAATTCGCTCTACTACGCGGTCGTCTGGGTTCCGTTGACGATGGCGATCGGACTGTTCCTGGCTGTGATCGTCAACCAGAAGATCCGCGGCAAGACGTTCTTCCGCGCAGCCTACTACTTTCCCGCGATCGCCAGTTCAGCCGCGATCACGATCCTGTGGATCTTCATCGTCTCGCCGCAGGGCCTGTTCAACACCGCACGCGAAGCGATGGGCCTCAATCCGCTGTTCGAGCTCCTCGGATTCTCGCCGACCCACAACTGGATCGGCGATCAGCGAACGGCGCTCAACTCCGTGATCATCCTCAACGCCTGGACGACCTCCGGCACGTTCATGCTCTTCTATCTCGCGTCGCTCCAGTCGATCAGCGGCCAGGTCTACGAGGCGGCCGCCATCGATGGCGCCGGGGCGTGGCAGACGTTCCGATACATCACCTTCCCGTTGCTGCGCCCGGGACACTACTTCGTGGCCACCGTGGCGGTCATCGGGGCGCTCCAGCTCTTCGACCAGGCGGCCATCGCCGGCGGACCAAACGGCGACCCGAACAATGCGCTGATGACGATGGTCCTGTACCTCTACAAATCCGCGTTCGGGAATTTCGACTTTGGCTACGCGGCGGCGGTCGGGGTCGTGCTGTTCGCGATCATCTTCGGGCTGACCGTGGTGCAACGCCGGCTGTTTGGCCAGGCTCCGTCGTGGTAGGCAGCCAGGAACCCGGGTCGGCGGGCGCGCTCCCACCGGGACCGGCTCGACTCATGGGCGACGGCGCGGCACCGACGACGGCCGTGGATGCGACCGGCCAACTGGCGGGTTCGCGGAACCCGTGGCCGCGACGTGTCGCGTACCTGTTCCTGATCGGCTACGCGCTCCTGATGTTCGTGCCGTTCGTCTGGTCGCTCGTCACGTCGGTCAAGACGCTGCCGGATTCGGTCCGGCTGACGTTCATCCCTGACCCGTTCACGCTCGACGCGTACGACGTCGTCTTCAACGAGCTCGATCCGTCGCTGCCCCGGCTGTTCTTCAACAGCGGCCTGATCGCCGTCGTCGTGACCGTGAGCAACGTCGTCCTCGGCAGCATCGCCGGATACGCGTTTGCGCGATTGCGCTTCCCGGGTCGCGAGGTGATCTTCCTGGTCGTGCTGGCAACCCTCATGATCCCGGACCAGCTCCGCCTGGTGCCCGTCTACCTGATCCTCAACGCCATCGAGCTCACCAAGGGTGTGCTGCAGTACGCCGGCGTCATGCTCGTCCTCGCGATCAGCGCGAGCAGCATCTTCCTGTTGCGCCAGTACTTCCTGTCGATCCCGCGCGACCTGGAGGAGGCCGCCCGAATCGATGGCGCCGGGTTCTTCCGGACCTTCCGGAGCGTCATGCTGCCCCTCGCCGGGCCGGCGCTCGCGGCCGTCGCGATCCTCCAGTTCCAGGGCACCTGGAACGGCTATTTCTGGCCCTACGTCCTCCTCCAGCAGCAGGATCAGCTGACCGTCCCGGTGGCCCTCAGCTTCTTCCGCCTGGCTGGCGGCTATTCGAACAACTGGCCACCGCTGATGGCCCTCGTCGTCCTCGCGACCATCCCCGTGCTGGTCCTCTACCTGTTCTTCCAGCGCTACTTCGTCGAGGGGATCGCGGCCAGTGGCGTCAAGGGCTGAGGGCCGGATCGGCGAAGCGCCCGCGTTGGCAGCAGCGCCGGCGTCGCCGCCACGAGTCGGCGCCGCCTTCCGCGCGGCATTCACCGACTACTATTTCAACTCGATGCGACTGGTGCCGGCGAACGTGGTGTGGGGCGTCGGGCTGATCGGCATCGTGCTGGTCGGTATCGTCTGGCCCCTGGGAGGGCTCCTGCTGCTGCCCTTGCTCGCGCTGCCCACGGCCGGGACGTTCCGGTTGGCCGCGGCGATCGTCCGCGTGGCCCCGCACCCTGGCTGGCACGATGTCGTGTGGCCGTATCGTCACGCGGCGGCCTCAACGATCGCGATCGGTGCCGGGCTGGTCGCGGCGACTGTGATCCTCGCGACCAACCTGCTCACCGGCATCGTCGGCGGAGGCGGTCCACCCAGCTGGGTCATCGCGACGCTCGCTGGCTGGGGGCTGATAGCCATCTGGAGCGCGGCACTCGTCGGGTGGCCGCTCGTCATGGACCCTGCTCGCGACCGGCAGCCTCTCCCCGACAAGCTGCGGCTGGCCGTCGCGATCCTGTTGATCCACCCCGTCCGGGTTGGCGGTCTTGCAGTCACGATCGGCATCACGACGGCGATCAGCACTGTCCTGACGGCTGCCCTGCTGACCATCAGCATCGCGTTCATCGCGCTCGTGGCGTGCCGGGTTGTCTTTCCGGTCGCCGACCGGATCGAACCGCTCGTGTCCGGGGAGCATCTGTGACCCTCCCGATCCAGGTCGGGCCATCCACGATCACGATGAACCGCGACGACCGCTTCGTCGTGTGCCAGCCCGATGGTCGGATCGAGCGTCTCGCCGAAGAGGGGTTCTTCGCCCGCGATACACGGTTCGTCTCCGGCTATGAGCTGTCCGTCAACGGTCGGCGACCACTGCTCCTCAACGCATCCCCCGTGCAGTTCTACTCGGCGAGGTTCGAATACACCAACCCCGAGATCCTCGACCGCGACGGCATCGTGCCTCGCCAGACGATCGCGCTCCGCATCGACCGCACGGTTTCGGGCGGTGTCCACGAGGACTACGACATCATCAACTACGGGCGCAGGACGGTGCGTCTGACGATCGAGATCGGGATCGAGTCCGACTTCGCCGACATCTTCGACGTGAAGTCCGGCCAGCTCGTCCGCCGCGGCGAGATCAACGCCCGGTGGTTCAGGTCGGCCCGCGAGCTTCGGACCACGTATGCCAACCGAGACTTCGTGCGCGAGCTCGTGCTCCAGGCGGATCGCTCGGACAGCACGCCGCAGTTCGCCAACGGGCGCTTCGTGTTCATCGCCGAGGTGCGGCCAAAGGACCTCTGGCACACCTGCCTGCGCTGGCTGCCGCTGACCCATTCCAAGCGCCGTCCCACGACGTTGCCGTGCTACGCCGTGGCCGGCCCCCGACCGGATCAGACCATGCCGCGCATGCGTCGGGTACGGCTCGAGACGCCAAACCACTCGGTCAAGCGCGCGTGGGACCAGGCGCAGCTCGACATGGACGCCCTCCAGCTCGAGGACCCCGCGTTCGAGAAGGGCGTCTTCATTCCAGCGGCGGGCGTGCCGTGGTTCGTGACGCTCTTCGGGCGCGACTCACTTGTCGTCTCCATGCAGGGGATCAGCGGCTACCCGGAATTTGCCTCTGGCGCGCTCCGCCGGCTGTCCGAGCTCCAGGCGACCGGTGACGATCCTGAGCGCGACATGGAGCCCGGGAAGATCCCGCACGAGATCCGCCACGGTGAGCTGGCGCAGCTCCGGATCCTGCCCTTCCAGCCGTACTACGGCACGCATGACGCCACGAGCCTGTTCGTCATCGTCATCTCGTACCTCTATCAATGGCTGGGCGACGTCGAGGTGCTCAAGCGCTACCTGTCAAACGCCGAGGCCGCGATGAGCTGGATCGACCGGTTTGGCGATCGCGACGACGACGGCCTCCAGGAATACGCGACACGCTCGAAGCACGGCTACCACAACCAGGGGTGGAAGGACGCTGGCGATGCCATTCCGAACGCCGACGGTTCGCTCGCGTCGTTGCCGCTGGCGTTGTGCGAGCTCCAGGGCTACGCATACGACGCGAAGGTCCGCTTGGCCGACATCTACGAGGTCCTGGGCGACGAGCGCAAGAGCAGGCGACTCCGCGCCGAGGCGACGGCGCTGTACGAACGCTTCAACGAGCGCTTCTGGTGGGACGCCGAGGACACCTATTACCTGGGCCTCGATGGAGAAAAGCGACCGATCGAGACGGTGGCGTCGAACGCCGGGCACTGCCTTGCCAGCGGCATCGTCCCGCCCGACCGCGCGGCTCGCGTCGTCAAGCGATTGATGGCCGACGACATGTGGTCTGGCTGGGGCGTGCGGACCCTGTCATCGGACCACCCGGCATACAACCCGTTCAGCTACCACACGGGCTCGGTCTGGCCGCACGACAACGCGATGATCGCCGGTGGCTTCCGGCGCTACGGTCACGATATGGAGGCCGCGAGGATCGCCCGCGGCCTGTTCGAGGCAAGCGAGCGTTTTCTCGCCAACCGTCTGCCCGAGCTTTTTGCCGGTCTGCCCCGCGACGAGGGCAGCTTCCCCGTCCAGTACCTCGGCGCGAGCGTGCCGCAGGCCTGGGCGGCAGGCTCGATCTTCCGTCTGATCGCGATCCTGTGCGGGATCCACGCGACGACCGATGGCAGCGGCTCGCGCCTCTATGTCGATCCGGCCCTGCCTGACTGGTTGTCCGAGATCACGATCGGCAATCTTCGTGCCGGGAACGGGGCCGCTGCACTGCGCTTCCGGGGCAAGGAGGTGGAGGTCCTGTCGAACACGACCGGGTTCGAGATCATCCACGAGGTCGCCCCGCGGCCGACCCCGTGGAAGACGCCGTAACGGCCTCTCCGACCACGGGATCGACGGCGTCCTCCGAGACCCGCACCGGGAGCGTGAACGAGAACCGCGAGCCCTTCCCGGGCTCGGACTCGAGCCACAGTCGTCCGCCGTGATGTTCGACGATCTCGCGACAGATCGACAGGCCGAGCCCGGTCCCGCGAGGCTTGTCGGTCAACGTGTCGCCCGCCTGCCCGAACTGCTCGAACACCCGCGCGTGGTCCTCGGGTGCGATCCCGACCCCGGTGTCGGTGACGCTGACGATGATCTCGTCGCCAGCGGCGTCGCCTAGGGCCGCGCACGTGATCGACCCAGACGGCGTGAACTTGACCGCGTTGGAAATCAGGTTGATGACGACCTGGATCAGCCGATCGCGATCCCCGATCACGGTCGGTAGCCCGGGGTCGACGGTGACGATCATCTCCGGGCCCGATCCCGCGAGCAACGAGGACGTCGCCGATGTCGCGCGCGCGATCACGTCGCCGATATCGACCGGCTCGCGTCGCCATTCCATCCGCCCCGCCTCGATCTTGGCGAGGTCGAGCGTGTCGTTGATCAGTGTCGTGAGCCGTTCGCTCTCCTCGATGATGATCCCGAGGTTCTCCGACACCTGGCGGACCGCGCGCTCGCGCTTGGGGTCGCCACCGGGAACGGACGGGAAGATGACCTCGTCCAGCCGCCGCCGGATGAGGCGGGAGAACCCGACCACGGAGGTCAGCGGCGTTCGGAGCTCATGACTCACGCTCGAGAGAAAGGCGCTCTTGCCGGCGGACGCCGCCTCGGCGGCGACACGCGCGGCCTGGGCCTCCTCGATCGCCGAGGCCAGCGCCGCCGTCCGGTCGATGACCCGCTGCTCGAGAGCTTCCTTCTGGGTCTCAACCTCTTCATACAGCCGTGCGTTCTCGATGGCCGCGGCGATCAGGCTGCCAACCGTGTACAGCAACGGGCCGTCACCGGGCCGGACGTCGCGCCCGGACACCCGGTTGTCCACCGCGAGGATGCCGACCGCCCGTCCCTTGGAGACGAGCGGCGTGCCAAGGAACGAGCTGACCCCCATCATCTCGGCGAACGCGCGGTTGCGTTCGTCCGGGTCGTGGTCTGCGTCGCGGAAGAACAGCGGGCCATCCGAGTGATAGAGCTGGACGAGCTGCGAGACCCCCGAGTCGAGTGGCAGCTCCAGCTCGGCGACTCGCGCGCTCATCTCGGGGCTGCCGCCGACCGAGCGGCCCGACCCCAGCACCCCACGCTCGGGGTCGGCGAGCAGGATCAGCGCTCGATCGAAGCGCAGATGTCGCGTCACCGCGGCAAGCGAGCCGTCGAGCAGCGCATCACGATCGAGTGTCGAGCCCGCCGCGGCTGCCAACTCATTGAGGGTCATCAGCTCGGCGAGCCGCTCCTGGAGAGCGAGATTCGCTCGCTCCGATCGGAGATACGCCTGCTCGGTCTGCTGCTGGGCGGCTCGCAATGCGCTTGCCCGGCCGCGGGCGGCACTGCCGTACAGGACCAGTCCGGCTGGCAGGATCGCGGCCAGGACGACCGCGGCGGACTCCCAGCCCGGGCCACGCCCCACGAGGTACGCGAGCACGGCCAGCGAACCGAGCACCCCGAGCGCGATCGCCCGCCGATCCATGGTCCGGCTCGCCCGCGAGACGCTCAGCGACCCGAGCCGGCGGGACCCTCGCCGCGCAGCGCCGCCTCGAGGGTGACCGCCTGGTCGAAGGTCGGTGCGGCAAGGGACGCGATGGCACCGAGCAACCGCAGGTCGGAGGCGTGGTACTCGACGGGATCCCGCGATATCGTGCCGATCACCCCAATCCGCTCGCCACGGACGCGCAGGGGCGCGGCGACGAGCGACGAGAAAGCTCGCTCGAGCGCGGTCGCGCGCGGATCGCCGGCGATGTCGTTGACGATCTCTGGGGCGCCGGCGAGGACCGCGCCGAGGATGCCGCCGGTCGCGTCGTGTTCCACGATGGGCGCATCGACGCCGGTGCTCGGTCGGGCCGCGAGGTGGAGGCGGTCCTCGGTGAGCAGCATCACGAAACCGGTTCCGCCCGATGGCAGCCGGCCGGCTTCGGCGACCGCGACCGTGGCGATGGCGTCGATCTCGAGGACCGCGCCGATCGCATCCGCGAGGTCGTAGATCAGGTTGAGCTCGCGATATCGATCGAGTGCCTCGCGAGCGAGCGAGCGCTTGTCCGTCTCTCGCGCCCCGGCATAGCCGAGTACGGCGGCGATCGATCCCGCCGGCCGTGGGCCCTCCACCCAGCCGACAGTGGCACCCTCGATCACGATCGGGTGGCGTTCCGACGGCGCATCCGGCGGTGCGGCACCGGTCTGCCGATCCAGGATCACCCCGCCGTCCACGTCCGTGATCGTCAACCGGGCATCCGTGCCCGCGAGAAGCACGGAGAGCATCGGGGCCACGTGGCGGTGGCGGACGATCAGGCGACGGAGCTCGGCCGCGTCCATCAGGTGGTACCGGCCGCCGGCCCACGTTCGCCGGTCTCCCCGCTCACACCCAGCACCTCGCGGGCGCGTCGCAGCAGCTCATCTGGGTCGAATGGCTTGGTCATGTACAGATCGGCTCCGGCGGCCATGCCCTGTTGGCGGTCGTAGGCCTGACCCTTTGCGGTCAGCAGGACGACGTAGGTGTCCGCCATGACGAGCTCCTCCTTGATCACCCGGCAGACCTCGAACCCGCTTCGTCGTGGCATCATCACGTCGAGGAAGACGAGGTCCGGTCGATGGTGCTCGATGACGCTGACCGCCTCGTCGCCGTCGGCCGCCGTGAGCAGCTCCACGCCGTCATCCTCGAGCTGTTCGAGCGTCTGCTCGATCAACAGCCGGATGTGTTGCTCGTCATCGACGATGAGGACGGTGGGCATCGACGGGGGTCCCCTCTTGCGGTCATGACCGTCGGTCGGAAGGCGGCGACTCAGTCACACCACGATGGCGGAAAGCTCGGGGACGCGCAACCGCGGGTTGGCCCAGCCGGATAGGCCAACGATGCGGCACCATGTGCGGATGCAGCCGCCTGCAATCTTTCCGATGCGCTCTCTGGGCCTGCTGTCGGTCGCGCACGCGGTCAACCACGCGCAGGCCGTCTTGCTGCCGCTGATCTTCCTCAAGATCATCGACGAGTTCGGTGTGGGCGTGGAGGCGGTCGCCTTCCTGGCCGCAACCGGGAGCTTCCTGTCCGGGGCGGTCCAGCTCAGCTACGCGGGGCTGACCCGGATCGTGTCTCGGCGCCGGCTGCTGGGGATTGGCGGGATCCTGTTCGGTGGCGGGTTCGCCGCACAGGCCCTGGCGAACGGGTTCGGGATGTTTGCCATCCCCAATATCCTGTCGCGGATCGGCGGGTCGCCCCAGCATCCGGTCGGCAACGGTCTGCTGGCCGAGCAGTTCCCGCCGGAGCGTCGCGGGTTCGCGATCAGCGCCCACATCGCGGGCGGAAACGTCGGGACGGTGGTCGTGGCGCTCATCGGCGTGCCGCTGATCGCTGCGGTCGGCTGGCGCGGCGCCGCGATCGCGTTCGGGCTGGCGGCAATCGCGATCGCGATCGCGATCCTCCTGTTCATCCGCGAGCGTGGCACCGACCGGGCCGCGGCCGTCGCCGGCGGGAGCGTCCGCTCGGCGTTCCGGCGGATCCTGGGCGACCGCGACCTTCGCTGGTTGTACCTGACCTCGGTGCTCGGCGGCGGGGGTCGCGGGCTCGGCGTCGTCAACCTCTTCGCCCTGATCTACCTGACCCGGGTCATCGGCCTGGACGAGGGATTGTCGGGATTGATGTACGGGGCGCTCATCGTGTTCTCCGTTCCGATGCCGCTTGTGGCGGGCTGGCTGTCCGATCGGTTCGGCCGCAAACCCCTGATCGTCGGCGTTTACCTCGGCGGCGCCGCCGCATTCGTCGTGTTCCTGCTGGCCGGCTCCTCGCTGGTGGGCCTGTGGATCGCGATCGTGCTGATGGGCCTCTTCAGCTTTGCCGAGAGCCCGCAGTTGCAGGCGCTCCTGGCCGACATCGCTCCGCCGTCGATCCGGGACGCCTCGTACGCGCTGTACTTCACGATGGCCTTTGGCATCGGGTCGCTCTGGACGGCTCTCTACGGCGTGATCATCGATACGGCCGGCGAGGCGACGGGCCTGCCGATCGTCTTTCTCGTGATGGCCGGCACATTCGTCCTCGCCGCGTTGTTCACCATCCCGATCCGTGCCGAGCAGCGAGCCCGCGAGAACGCCGCCCATGAGGCGACGCTGATCGGCGATTGATGGCTGGCATACTGGCCGCCGTCGCCCCGGGGCATCGCCCGGAGCGTGGTTCGCCCTGCGAGGACTCGAGTGGACGCCCGCATCCTGCTCATCGAGGACGACCCGTCAATCCGCGAGGTGACCGCGATCGGGTTGCGTGGCGCGGGGTTCACCGTCGCCACGGCGAACGACGGCGTCGCCGGTCTCGAGCGGTTCCGCGCCGGACCAGTGGACCTGGTCCTGCTCGACATCATGCTGCCGAGACTCGATGGCCTGGAGGTTTGTCGCGAGATCCGGAGCTCCTCGACCGTCCCGATCGTCATGCTCACCGCTCTTGCGGACACGATCGACATCGTCGTCGGGCTGGAGGCGGGGGCGGACGACTACGTCAAGAAGCCGTTCGAGGTCCCGGAGCTCGTCGCCCGCGTGCGTGCCGCGCTCCGGCGTGCGGGTCGTCGCCCCGACGAGGCCGGGCGCCTCCACCTGGGCGGGCTCGTGATCGACGTCTCGGGCAGGACGGTGGGCCGCGATGGCCGCGACATCCCGCTGACCCGGACCGAGTTCGACCTGCTCGTCGAGCTCGTCCGGCATGCCGGACAGGTGTTGCCGCGTGACGTCCTGCTCGATCGAATCTGGGGCTACGACTACCTCGGCGACTCGCGGTTGGTCGACGTCGCGATTGGCCGCCTGCGGGCCAAGGCCGAGGTGGATGCTGCCAATCCGGAGCTGATCGTGACGGTCCGCGGCGCCGGCTACAAAGCCACCCGCTGAGTCACCGACGGTGCGAGGCCTGCGGGCGCGACTCTCGGCGACGTTGCTCGCGCTCGTGGCCCTGACCGCGGCTGTCCTTGGTCTTGGGTCGTATGCCTTCGTCGACTACGGGTTGCATCTACAGGCGCTGGCCGACGCCGAGGACCAGGCACGCTTCGATCTCTCGGTCCTCATCCCGGAGCGCCTGGGGGGCGGCCTGACCCTGGCCGACATCGTCGACAGCCGGATCGGCGAGACCTTCCGCCAGCGTGGCGTCGAGACGATCGTCGATCTCGGACCCGGCGAACCGTTCTACTCGACGCCTCGACTCCTGGGCGCACTCGACCTCCTGCCATCGGAGCTGCGGACGCGGGTCGCGGGCGGCGAACTTGCCTACGCCTGGACCGATGTCGGAGCCACGCAGGCCCTCGTGATCGGCGGTCGCCTCCCGCCGTCTGGCCCTGACTTCTACTTCGTCCACGATGTCGGCGAG
>JBKKCW010000354.1:0-4706 GCA_046712485.1 Candidatus Limnocylindrales bacterium | reverse complement strand
GTGTAGCCTACACCCATGCGCCTGCGGCAGTTCTCGATCGAGGGACTGGGTCATCTCAGCACGCTTGTCGCCGATGACGACGCGAGTGTGGCCGCCGTTGTCGATCCGATCCGCGACGTGGACGTGTATGTCGCCGCCGCGCGTGAGGACGGCGTCCAGATCTCGCACGTCGTCGAAACCCACCTGCACAACGACTACGTCTCGGGTGGACGGGAGCTCGCGGCGCTCACCGGGGCGACCCACGTCATCGGCGCTGGAGCGGCGCTGCGCCACGAGCACCACGGCCTCAACGACGGCGCGACGTTCGATGTCGGATCGCTCCAGTTCCGCGCACTCGAGACGCCTGGGCACACTCCCGAGCACGTCAGCTATGCCGTGGCCGATCGATCGCGCGCCGATGAGCCGGTGCTCCTGTTCACGGGCGGATCCCTGCTTGTCGGGGCTGTCGGCCGGACGGACCTCCTGGGCGAGGAGCATGCACGCCCATATGCCGAGGCGATGTTCCATTCGATCCGCGACGTGATCCTCGAGCAGGAGGATTCCGTCGCCGTCTACCCGACCCATGGGGCAGGGTCGCTGTGCTCCACCGGCATCGCATCCACGCCCTGGTCCACGATCGGGTTCGAGCGACGTCACAACCGCCTGCTCGCTCGGACCGATATCGATACGTTCGCCCGGGCGCTGCTGACCGGGCAACCGGCGTACCCGCGCTATTTCGCCAGGATGCGTCCCATCAACCAGGCGGGTCCGCGACTGCTCGGTGGCGTGCCGCTGCCGCATCCGATCGACCTGTCGGACGCGAAGCTGCTGGTGTCTCGCGGCGCGCTCGTCGTCGACCTTCGACCCGCGGCGCAGCATGCCACGGGCCATATCACCGGGTCGCTGTCGATCCCTGCCGGAGATTCATTCGGGACGTGGCTCGGCTGGGTCGTCCCCGAACCGAACCGGCCGCTCGTCCTGGTGCTCGCGCATGCCGCGGATTGGGACGATGCCGTCCGCCAGGCGTTGCGGATCGGGTTCGAATCGATCGCCGGGTATCTGCACGGTGGCTACCGGGCCTGGGCGGAGGCCGGCCTGCCGACCCAGGCCGGTGGGGTGCTGGGCGTCGTCGAGCTGGCCGCGCAGCTCGAACGTGGCGGGGCTGACGCGCCGTTCGTCATCGACGTCCGGCAACCTTCCGAGTTCGAGGCCGGGCACCTGCCAACCGCGGTCGCGATCGGCGCGGGCGACCTCGCCGACCGTCTCGACGAGCTGCCACGCGACCGGCCGATCGCCGCGATCTGCGCCAGCGGCTATCGTTCGAGCGTGGCCGCGTCGCTACTCCGGGCGGCCGGCTTCCAGCGCGTCGCCTGGGTCTCGGAGGGGGTGCCCGCCTGGGAGGCCAGGGGGTTCCCGGTCGCCTACGGGCCGGAGCCATCAGGGGGTGATTGGCGGGCGGATGAGCTGGCAGCATCGCGGGATCGGAACGCCGAGGTTCATTCGCACTAGTCGTTGGAGCCCGCGGTCTGACGGTTTTCAGGCTCGGGCAGCCCGGTTGTTGCGGCCCCCGGCAGCCGGCCTGTCTTGGCGGCCCACGGCGGCCAGCCCGGTTTTCAGGCGCGGCCCCGCGGCGGCCGCCCGGCGGGCAGCCCGGTTGTCAAGCGCGGCCCCCCGGTCTTCAGGCGCGGCCTTACGGTTATCAGGCGCGGCCAGCCCGGTGACCAGGCGCGGGCCTACGGTTATCACGCGCCCCCATCCACAGGATCCCGTCGCCGGGCCAGGGGATGAGCGGGTTGGCAAGCGCGAGTCTGAGCAAATCTGAGCTCGTAGGAAATGCGGTCGCGACGATCCTTGGATGGGCTGCCACTAATGCCTTGTGGTGACGAGTCGGCGGCAGGATCAGAGCGACATGGACGCGAACATCAGGCCGGGACGCGGCAGCCACCGCGCCACGCTTCTCGGCGCACTCGCGGATGATCGCCTCGAGAGCGCGGACACGCGACTCGACTTCGATCAGTACGACATCGCGACCATGCTCGAGCCTGACGTCGCTCAACCGGCGACCTGGCCCGGGCACGGGCGGCTCGACGGTGGTCCGCCACTGAGGGTGACAGAGTTGGAGGACGCTTTCGACGATCCTCGCGTGCGCCGCGTCGTGGATCAGCGGTGAACCCTCGGGATAGATCGCGATGCGAACGTCGGCACCGAGGACTGCCGCCGCTCGAGCTCGGATCCTGGCGGAAACGTTTGGATCGCCCTGCTCGATTCGACAGATCACCGATCGCGCAACGCCGATCGCTCGAGCGACGGCGGCCTGGCTGACGCCCGCTCGCAGGCGGATCTCACGGAACTCCTCGCCGAAGCGCACGCAGGTACGCCGCAGCTGACGGTCGCCTGCGTGGATCGCCGCTCGGGTGACCGGTGCAGCGCTCAATGTGGCTTTCCTCCGAAGACTCGGGCGCCCCAAGCCTGGCGTGGGCCCCTTTGTTGCAGGGTCAGCCTGGTGCGGGCTCCCAGCCCCCGGGCTCGGCACCCGGCTGGTGCGGGCTCCCGGCTTGGCCTCATGCGGGTTCCCGGCTCTGGCCTGGTGCGGGTTCCCGGCTCTGGCCTGGTGCGGGCTCCCGGCGCTGGCGGGTGCGGGCTCCCGCGGCCCGGTCCCGGGCTCCCGCCCTGTGCGGGCTCCGGCACCCCGCCACCCGTTCCTCGCAGTAGAACAAATGGCTCGTATCTGACGCTTATCTGCTGGATTGGGCTGGGAGCATCGGCAATGAGGGACGCTGGCGGCGTTCGTGCGGTCCGCCGGGTGAGCCAGAATGCCGTTTGACGGGTTACGCGCCGTCGATCCGGCACCGATTACGCAACTTCAACGCCCGGTGAGGCCACCGACCGGCGAGCTGAGCGAGGTTTGTCCTTCAGCGAAGAATGAGGCGCAGTCGGGCCGGGCGGGGCGCGGAGGCGGGCTGTGACGGCGCAGAGCGACGGCAGACGGGGCTGGAGGCGGGGCGCGGAGGCGGGCGAGAGCGACGGCGCACGGGGCTGGAGGCGGGGCGAGACGGCAGCAGCGTGACGGGACCCAGGACGAACGTCGGGGCACACCCCGTACTTTCTTCCTATCCGACCCAGTACCGGTGGCTGGGCCGTGGAAGGCGGGTCGACTGCCACCATGCACAGGTGCCAGCTGACCCCGTAACCAGTGAGGATTTGGGGGGTTCCGTCACACCCCTGACGGTCCCGCGACCAGGCACGCGCAAGACCGTCCTCGCCCGGCCGCCTCGAGTGGCGAAGCCGTTGCCGCGGCGCCAACAGATCCCCCGCTCTGACCAGGTCGCGGTCGAAGACCATGTCGCGGTCGAGCCCGAGCACGATGTCGACGTTGCCGCACGCCTCGATGCGGTCCTCGGGATCGCCGGCAGGCTCGCCGCGTCGCATGATCGCGAGGCTCTGCTCCGCACGATCGTCGACGAGACCAACCGGGCGCTGCACGCCGATGCCACGACGATCAGGATCCTGCGAGGCGATCATCTCGTCGTCGCCGCATGGGCGGCGATGCCCGATGCCATCGCCATGCGACTTCCGTCGTATCGACTGGATGAGGGTTGGGTTGAGACGCTCATCCGAACCCGTGAGGTCGTCGCCCGATCCGACATCCGCAACGTCAAGGACCAGGGCTACGAGCGCTACGAAGGGATCCACGGATTCGTCGGCAGCCTGACCGCGCCGCTGATCTACCGCGACCAGGTGATCGGCAGCCTGAGCGCCGCGACCAGAGAGCCACGCGCCTGGACGAGCGGTGACATCGCGTTCATCAACACGCTCGCCAGCCACGCGGCGATCGCGTTGAGCAATGCCGAGCTCCGCGCCCAGACCGAGACACGTGCAGCGCAGCTCGAGACACTGCAGGCCGCTTCAGCACGGATGAGCCGCGCGACTTCCGTGGCAGATGTCGGACGCACCGTCGTGGAAGAGACGCGCCGGATGGTCGACTACCACAATGCCCGGGTCTATCTCATCGAGCCGCCCGATCTCGTCGTGCCGATCGCGTTCGAAGGGTCGGTGGGCGCCTACGAACGGGTCGACATGGCCCTGCTCCACACCCGGGTTGGCGAAGGGTTCACCGGCTGGGTCGCCCAGCACGGCGAACCTCTTCTGATCAACGACGCGAACCGCGATCCCCGGGGCCGGACGATCCCGGGGACAGACGACGTCGATGAATCGATGCTCGTCGTGCCCCTGCGGTACGACGGAACGACGATCGGGGTGATTACGCTCTCCAAGCTTGGGCTCAACGGCTTCGGCCCTGAGGACCTCCGCCTGGTGACGATCCTCGCCGACCAGGCAGCCACGGCCGTCGAGTCGGCGCGCCTGCTCACGCGGACCCAGGATCTCGCCCAGGAGCTGCGCCGCCTGCTGGACATGAGCGCGGACCTGTCCGCAAGCCTCGATCCGCGCCAGGTCGCGGACCTGATCGCCAGCCACATGGCCCGGGCGATGAACGTTGACGAATGCGCCATCAGCTACTGGGATCGGCCCGGCAACCGACTCGAGTCGCTCGGGTACTACCCGGTGCTGCCCGACGGCGGCCTGGTGCCGTTCTTCGACGTTTCCAACTATCCGCTGACGATGCGCGTCCTGGAGCGCCACGAGGCCGTACTCATCGACGCGGACGATCCGACTGCGGATCCCGCCGAGGTTGCGCTCCTTCGGACGAACAAGCAGCAGATGATGGC
>JBKKCW010000353.1:0-9857 GCA_046712485.1 Candidatus Limnocylindrales bacterium | reverse complement strand
ACGACCGTGCCCTTGCCCGTCGCGGTGGTGGCCACGGGCGGGTTCTCCTGGGCACCAGTCAGGTCGGCGAAATGCGCATTTCCAGCGGCGACGATCTGGCCGCGGATCTCGCCGCCAGGGTTGGCGGTGGTGTGGATGTTGAAGTAGGTGGTGCCGGCCCGGATGGCCGCCACGGCCTGGGCGAAGGTGGTGACCGATCCCGACGCCGTGAAGTTGGCGGCGGTGAGCGTCCCGCTCATCGGACTTGGCCCCACCGTCAGCGGCAGGATGACCCCGCCTGAAACGCCGGCCGCGCCGGTGTGGATGTGCGCGGCGTTCACCGTACCGGACAGACCGCCATAGGTGACGAGATAGGTGATCGTGCTCCCGTCGGCGCTGATCACGACAGTGCCCTTGCCGGTCGCCGCGGTCGCGACTGGTGGGTTCTCCTGCGCACCGTTGAGGTCGGCGAAGTAGGCGTCGCCGGCTGCCACGATCTGGCCCCGGATCTCACCACCCGGGTTGGCGGCGGTGTGGAGGTTGAAGTAGGTCGTCCCGGCCTTGATGGCGGCCACGGCCTGGGCAAAGGTAGTGACCGATCCCGAGGCGGTGAAGTTGGCAGCGGTCAACGTGCCGACCATTGGGCTCGGTCCGGCGGTCAGTGGCAGGATCACGCCACCGTTGACGCCCACGGCCCCAGTGTGGATGTGCGCAGCGTTGACCGGCCCCGACAGGCCGCTGTAGGTCACGATGTAGGTGATCGTGCTGCCGTCGGCGCTGATCACGACCGTACCCTGACCCGTCGCCGTGGTGACGACCGCGGGGTTCTCCTGTGCGCCCGTCAGCGGACCGCCATAGGCCGGCTGGGTCGGATCGACGGCCAGAACGGCGCCTGGGAGCGCCATGAGGGCCAGGGCCGCCACGGCGACTGCGACTCGAAATCGTTGCATGGGCCTCTTCCTCTCTCTCTACCGGGCATCAGCCGCTCGCGACAGCGAGGAGCCGGCACTGGTCGCTACGACACTCAGGGCAATCCGGTTTCAGCGTCGATGCAGAAGATCCGAATCGCATTGCGGCGACGTATGACCGTCGATGGCTCCTACGACAGCTGGCCGCTCGGCGGACCGGCGTCTCGTGCTCACGACCATTGTGGTCGTCGTGCTGCTCATGGTGACATACGGCGCTGTGCACGCGGCGACGTTTACGGTGGCGTCGGTCAACTTCCGGTTCGAGCCCGAGACGCGGACCGCCAAGGTCGGCGACGTCGTCCGTTGGACGTTCGCGGGCGACCCCCACACGGTGACGTCGGGTGCCCCGGGCGCTCCCGATGGCCGCTTCGATTCGGGGATCAAGAACCCCGGCGACACGTACCAGCTCACGCTGGCCAGCGCCGGGACGTTCCCGTACTTCTGCGCGATCCATCCCGAGCAGATGTTCGGCACGATCGTTGTCGCCAGCGGGCCCACAGCCACGCCGAGACCAACGGTCAAGCCGACACCGAAGCCAACTGCCAAACCGACGCCACGGCCCACCGCCAGGCCGACAGCGCCACCAACAGCCCGTCCCAGCGCCCGCCCGACGGCTGCACCGACGGCAACGGCGACATCCGAAGCCACGCCAAGCCCCGTTACCACCCAACCCGCGACGCCGACCCCGTCGGCGACGCCTTCCCCGTCAGTCGCCGCGACCCCATCGAACACCGGCGGCGCGGCCTCTCCGTCGCCGGCGCCATCCGCGGCGCCCGATCCCGGCGCTCCTGCCGCCGCGCTCGATCCCCTGCCGATCGTGGCCGCCGCGCTGCTCCTGATTGCCGCGGTCGGTGGTGGGCTGGCACTGGCTCGTCGCTCGGGAAAGATCTGACGAGGCGCTGACCCGGTTGGTGCGCCATCCCGCGAGACCTATTCCCGCGGCGTCCGGATCAGTCGACCACGGCGCGAGATCGCGTGGGTCGCGAGCGCCGCGACGCCCATCGCCACGATGGCACGTTCCGCGGTTGGCAGCGGTCGGACCGCGCGCAGGAACTGGTCGGCCCTCGCCCGGTCGACGACCCGCAGGATGGCGTGCCCGCGAGGCGTCAGTCGGAGCGTCCGCTGTCGGCGGTCCTCTGGTTCCTCGGTGCGCTCCACGAGGCGACGCCGCACGAGGCCGTCAACCAGCCGGCTCGTCGCCGACGGTGACCGTCCGATCGCCTCGGCCAGCTCGCCGACCGTCAACGTGCTCCCATCGGCCAGGACGTAGAGCCCGGCGAGCTGGGTGAACCCGAGACGCAACTCCCCGAGCTGCCCGGCAAAACCGATGACGAGCTCGCGCCAGAGGGCACGGCCCATGGCCACCCGCTCGCTGATCTGGCGGACGTTGGGCAGCCGATTGCCGGCGGCGAGCACGGGCGCCGACAGGTCAGCCTCGAAGCGCCGGGCAATTGAACGGGCCGGCGCCGGTCGGCTTGCAGGACGTGGCATGGGCCGCTCAGTGGACACCGAACAAGCGTACGGACGCACGAGAACGTATGCAACCATGCACGCGAGTACCTCGTGCGACGATCGCGAGGGCCTACCCTCGTGAGGATGTCGCAGCTCGCCTTTGTCTTTCCCGGCCAGGGCTCGCAGTCGGTCGGGATGGGTCGCGCCCTCGCGGATGCCTCCCCTGCCGCCGCGGGCGTCTTTGCCGCGGCCGATCGTGCGCTCGGAACGGCAATCAGCGGCCTTGCCTGGGAGGGTCCGCCAGACCGCCTCGACCAGACCGAGAACGCCCAGCCGGCGCTTCTCGCGACGTCGATCGCGATCCTGGAGGCCCTCCGCGAACGGTGGGCAGCGGCCGGAGTCGCGCCACCACGACCCTCGTTCGCGGCCGGACATTCCATGGGTCAGTACTCGGCGCTCGTCGCGGCCGGAGCGCTCTCCCTGGAGGACGGCGTTCGGCTCGTGCGCGAGCGCGGCCGCCTCATGCAGGCCTCCGGACAGGGGCAGGATGGCGCCATGGCCGCACTCATCGGGCTCGATGACGCCAGGCTCCCGGAGCTCGTCGCCGGGGCGTCGGAGCATGGGACATTCGTCGTGGCCAATCGCAATGCGCCGGGCCAGGTGGTGGTGTCGGGGGTGCGCGCGGCGGTCGAGGCTGGCGCCGAGATCGCGCGCTCCCTGGGGGCCAAGCGCGCCATCGTCCTCCCGGTCTCGGTTGCGGCGCATTCGCCGCTGATGGCCAATGCGGCCGACGGGATGCGCACGGCGCTCGCCGGTGTCGAGTTCCACGATCCCGACCCGGCGCTGCTGGCCAACGCGGATGCCAGCCCGCTTGGATCGGCAGCCGCCTGCCGCAATGAGCTCGTCGAGCACCTCACGACGGGTGTCGACTGGATCCGCGTCGTCGAGCATATGTGCGCGGCCGGTGTGACCACCTTTGTCGAGATCGGTCCCGGACGCGTCCTCACCGGCCTGATCAAGCGGATCGCGCCCGACGCCGAGGTCATCCCCGCGGACGACCAGGCGTCGATCGAGCGGCTCCTCGCCCTGACATCCGTCCCCGCGTGATCACGGTCTGACCCACGGACCCAGACTTACCCACGGACCCAGAAGGAGAGACCTCGTGCGAAAACCCGACTACGACCGTCGCGTCGTCGTCACCGGCCTCGGTGTGATCAGCCCAGTCGGAAACGACACGGCGACCGCCTGGGCAAACCTTGTCAACGGCGTCTCGGGTCTCGGGCCGATCACCAAGTTCGACACGGCACCGTACGAGGCCAAGCTCGCGGGCGAGGTGCGCGAGTTCTCAGCCGCCGAGTGGATGGACCCCAAGGCGGCGCGTCGGAGCGAGTCGAGCCTGCATTTCGGGGTCGCTGCCGCGAAGCAGGCCCTCGCCGATTCGGGATTCGAGCTGACCGACGAGAACCGGACGGAGGTCGGCGTGATCTTCGGCTCCGGGGCCGGCGGGCAGACCCTGATGATCGACAACTATGCGACGCTCCACGATCGGGGTCCACGCGGTGTGAGCCCGACCTTCATCGCCAATGCCCTCGTGGACAGCTGTTCGGGGATGATCGCGATCGAGACCGGTGCGATCGGCCACAACGTGTGCATGGTGTCCGCCTGTGCCACCGGCACCCACAACGTCGGCGAGGCGGCCGAGGCGATCCGTCGGGGCGACTGCATCGCGGTCATCAGCGGGTCGACCGAGGCGCCGCTGCTGGAGGTCGGTCATGCCGGCTTCTCGAACATGCGCGGGATGGGCATGCCCCGCCCGGGCGAAGGCCCGGAGACCGTCTCGCGGCCGTTCGACCTGACCCGCGACGGGTTCGTGCTGGGCGAGGGTGCCGGCTCGCTGTTCCTCGAGGATCTCGAGATCGCGAAGGCGCGCGGCGCGCGGATCTACGCGGAGGTCGTGGGGTATGGCTCGGCCGCGGATGGCTGGGACATGATCCAGCCGATCGAGGCTGGTATCGGGGCGGCGCGAGCGATGCAGATGGCGCTCGAACGCCGCGGCGTGCCGGCCGACGAGGTGGACCTGATCAACCCGCACGGCACGTCGACCCCGCTCGGCGACAAGCGTGAGGCAGAGGCCATCCGGACCGTCTTCGGATCCCGGGCGAGCGCGTCGGCGAAGAGCCTGGCCATCAGCGCGACGAAGTCCATGACCGGACACATGATGGGCGCGGCTGGCGCCTTCGAGGCGTTTGCGACCGTCATGTCCGTGGCCGAGCAGTGCGCCCCCGCGACGATCAACTACCGCGACCCTGACCCCGAATGTGACGTCTGGGTAGTCGCGGAGACGAGCTCCCTGCCCATCCGCTACGCCTTGTCCAACAACATTGGCCTCGGCGGTCACAACGGCGCCGTCATCTTCAAGCGGTACGAGGGGGATTGAATGGCGCGGCGGTGGGTTGGACTCGCGGCACCAGACCAGGTGAGGCTCGCCGCAACAGACCAGGTGAGGCTCGCCGCAACAGACCTTTGACGATCTCCCTTGGGCGATATCCACAGTTCGCCCGAAGGATGCGCGCGGGGGCCCGATGCCCGGCTGTCCCATCACGCTCTCACCAAGGCGCCGTCCTCCAGTCCGGCCCCGGTTCGAGACGCCTCGTGCCGGGAATCTTGGTTGCGCCGCTCATCCGTCTGGTGCGGCCATTCGGGATGAGGTGCCCGGTGCCCGGCTCGTGGGGACACGGGCGAAGGAGCAGGTCCACCTGAAGACCCGCGGCGATGTGCGCGAGCGTCTCGAGGCGCGCGCCCTCGGCCAAACCGTTCTCGAGCATAGAGATCACGCCCTGGCTCACCCCACTCAGCTCGCTGAGTCGCTGCTGGGTGGTGAACTTTCCCAGTCTCACATTACGAAGGTCGACGGCGAAGTGGAGGATCACGTTCTCGATCGGGATCGGCTGCTCGCGAAGGTCGTAGGGCATGCGCCATTGAAGCAGCGGTCTCTTGCCTGGCACTTACCCGGACGTGCCGCGGCGGCATCGACGCCCAAGGGCCGCGACCACCCTCTGGGCCGCCGCGATCACCCAAGGGAGATGGCCAAGAAGGGTGATATGACGGGCTGCGATCACGTTCCGGCACCCTGCGATCACCCAAGGGAGATGGTCAAGAAGGGTGATCTGACGAGGACGGCTCGAGAACGCGTTGTAGACCCGCCGTACAATCGCGCCCTGACCTGCCGGAACAGAGCCCAGCCCTCGCCCCCAGCCCGGCCAGGAGGACCACTTGCCTGAACAGGATCCCGCGCGTCGTGCCGTCGTGACCGGCCTTGGGGCGATCATGCCGATCGGCAACGATTTTCCGACCTACTGGGCGAACCTGCAGGCCGGCGTGACCGGAACGCGGACGATCCAGAGCTTCGACGCGTCGGCCCACGAGGTCCGGATCGCCGCCGAGGTCATCGGCTTCGACCCGGCGACCGTGATGGACGTCAAAATGGCGCGGCGGATGAGCCGCTTCATCCATCTCGCGATGGGCGCCGGCAAGGAGGCGGTCCGGCACGCCGGCATCGATTTCGAGGCGATGACGCCCGAGGCGCGCGACCGCGTCGGCGTCGTCGTCAACACGGGCGGCGGTGGGATCGAGCAGATCATCGACGGGACGCACGTCCATGACGCCAAGGGGCCCCGTTTCGTCAGCCCGTTCGCGGTCCCCGCACTGTCTGGGTCGATGGCCGCGTGCATGTTGTCGATGGAGTACGGGCTGTGCGGACCAGTCATCACGCAGGTCGCCGCCTGCGCGACCTCGGTCATTGCCTTCCATGACGGCCTCCGCCTGATCCAGGCCGGCGAATGCGACGTTGTCCTCGCTGGAGGATCGGAGGCCCCGGTGTGGCCGATGGGCGTGGCCGCCCTGGCGAACATGACGGCGCTCTCCAAGCGGAACGATTCGCCGGAAACGGCATCCCGACCTTTCGATGCCACGAGGGACGGGTTCGTCCTCGGCGAGGGCGCTGGCGTGGTTGTCCTCGAATCACTTGCGCATGCCCGGGTGCGCGGCGCCACGCCGATCGTGGAGGTCCTGGGCGGGGCGCTCACCGCGGATGCCTTCCACATCAGCGCGCCGGAGCCGACTGGCCGCGGCAAGACACGCGCAATGACGGGGGCCCTCCGCCACGCCGGCGTGGCGCCCGACGAGATCGACTACATCGTGGCGCACGGCACGGCGACCCAGCTCAACGATGCGACCGAGACGCGGGCGATCAAGGCGGCGTATGGCGACCACGCCAGAAAGGTTGCCATCAGCTCGCCCAAGTCGATGATCGGGCACCTTGTCGGGGCCGCCGGGATTGCTTCGGCGCTCGCAGCGATCGGGGCCATCCGCGACGGGGTCATCCCGCCCACGGCCAACCTGACAACGCCCGACCCCGACTGTGACCTTGACTATGTGCCGCTGACCGCGCGCAGGACCCGCGTGGAGACGGCCGCGATCAATGGCTTCGGGTTTGGTGGCCAGAACGCGGTGGCCGTCTTCCGCCGGGTGGTCGATTAGGCGGGCTGTCGGAGCGCGCGGCCCTCGAACGCTTCGATCGCCGCGACGTGCGGGCCTGACAGCTCGACGGGCCGCGCCGAAGCGTAGTCGTAGCGCACGAGGATCGACTCGCTGACCGCCACCAGGCGCGGCGCCTCGCCCGGGACCCAGGCCAGCAGCCGGTGCTCGAGGGTGAACGATGAGCGCCCGATCCGGGTCGCGCGCGTTTCGACCGTGACGACCTCCCCGTGGAAGGCCGGCGCCCGATAGGTGATGCGGGCCTCGGCCAGGATGAGGCTCTCCGCGCCCTCGGTCCCGAGTGCGATCGGCTCGTCGGTGAGATCCGTCCAGTACCGAATCCGCGCGATCTCGCAATAGGTCAGGTACTTGGCATTGTTGACGTGACCCATCGCGTCGGTGTCGGCGAAGCGCACGACGATCTCCACGCGATGCCGGAAGGGCCCGGCGAAGTCGCGCGGGTCCGGCGCACTCGATGTCCCGCCTGCCACCCGCACGGCGTGACCGCTGTGATCGTGCATGTCCCGGGAGTGTACGGGCGGGGCGCGGGTCCGACTGGTCCGTCGGCGAGGCCTGCGTCACACTCGGGGGATGGACGAGCCCGTCGCCATAACCACGGCCATCGCGGGTCGGTCGGGCCCGGTGTACATCGCAGCGACCGATCGAGGTGTCGTGGCGATCGAATGGCTCACCACGGAGGAGGCATTCGAGGCATCAGTCGCCCGCCGGCTACGCGGACCCGTGGCCAGAGCCGGGACGGTCCGTCCGACGGGCAACCGCGGCAGGCATCTGAGACAGGCCGTCGAATGGGTCGACGCCTTCCTGGCCGGTCGTCCGCCCCGTGACCGACCACCGATCGACCTGGCCGACCGGCCCGCCTGGGATCAGCGCGTGCTCGCGGCCGTCGCGGCCATCCCGTGGGGCCGGACCGCAAGCTATGGCGAGATCGCGCGCCGGATCGGTGCGCCGCGGGCATCGCGGGCGGTGGGCGGGGCTCTCGGCCGCAACCCGATCGTGTTCATGGTCCCCTGCCACCGGGTGATCGCCGCCGACGGCACGCTCGGCGGATGGGGCGGCGACCGCTGGGGCGACCAGGCGCACCGCCTGCGCACCAAGGGGGAGCTGCTGTTGCGCGAAGGAGTCGCGGTGGCCCCGAGAGCCGTCTAGACTCGGCGGGACCGTCCCGCGACCGTCGCCCCGATTGCCTGGAGACTCGATGACCGCAGCGGCCGCGCCCGCCCCGTCCATGTTCGCGGTCTTTCGCAAGCGCGACTTCAGCCTGCTGTGGCTGGCCCAGCTCGTTTCGACGGCGGGCTCCGCGCTCACCGACCTCGCCGCCGGGATCTTCGTCTACCGGGTGACCGAATCGGCCCTGGCGGTCGGGTTGACCCTGATGGCGACTGCCCTGCCAAGCCTGATCGTCGGTCTGCTCGCTGGCGTGTACGTGGACCGTCACGATCGCAGGAAGATCCTGATCGTCACCTGCCTCATCCAGGCGGTCATCGTGACGCTCATCGCGTTCGTGATCGGCATCGAATCGATCGCCGTCGTGGGGCTGTACGCGCTGATCCTGATCAATGCCGGCGTCAAGCAGTTCTTCGATCCCGCCCACGACAGTCTGATCCCCGAGCTGGCGACCGACGAGGAGCTGTTGTCGGCGAACTCGTTCCTGTCGATTGCGTCCTTTGGGTCGACGGCCATCGGGTTCGCCGCCGCCGGACTGCTTGCCAGCACGGTCGACCTCCACTGGGCGTTCATCATCGACGCCGGCACGTTCCTCTTCTCGGCTGCCTGCATCGCCCTGATGGGTCGTCATCCGATGCCCGTGCCGGAGGAGGACGCGAGTGTCGCGGTGGTCGTCGCGAACCTGCGCGCCGGTTTCTCGGTCCTGTTCGGTACGCCGATCATCCGCTCGCTGTTCGTTGTCGGCGCCTTCATGTTCTTCGCGTTCGGGCTGTGGAACGTGCTGCTCCTGCCGTTTTCGATCAGGGTGCTCGGGGCCACGGAGTTCGAGTACGGGCTCCAGGAAGGGGTGACGTCGGTCGGCTTCGTGGTCGGGTCGTTCTTCATGGCCCGCTTCGGACGCCACCTTCCCGAGCCCGTCTGGATGGTCATTGCCCTGACCGGGATGGCCGTCTCCGGCATCCTCTACGGGCTGGCCACGTCCGTGCCTCTGGCCATCGTGCTGGTGGCGATCAGCGGTCTCTTCAACTCGCCGTCGTCCGTGGCACGCTCGACGCTGCTCCAGCGCAACACGCCGCGGGAGATGCGTGGCCGGGTGTTCTCGGCGTTCTACGTGATGCGGGACGTGATCTTCCTGTTCGGCATGGCGGGGGCCGGTCTCGCGGACTTCCTCGATCTCCGCTTGATGGTCATCGCGGCATCGCTCCTGCTCTTCGTCTCGGCTGGGTTCACCCTGTTCGCCCCCGGCCTGGGCATCGCGACCTGGCGCGCCGCGGCGGCACGGCTCGAGGCGTCCGGTGCCGCTCCGGGTCTGGCCACGCTGCCGATGCGACCCGCGACCGTCGCCGACTTCGACCGGCTCGCGACCCGGATCAGCCCGCTCGCGCAGCTCACGCCCGAACAGCGGGCCGCGTTCATTCGACACGCCACGATCCGCGAGGTGCCGAGCGGGACGCGGATCGTCGAGCACGGCGACGTTGCCTCCTCGGCCTACTTCATCCTCGACGGCTCGGCGGCGGCGGGAATTCCCACCGGGGACGGCTATCGCGGACTGTCGACGATGGCTGCCGGCGACTTCTTCGGCGAGATTGCGGCCCTCACGGGCAGCGCGCGGACGGCGGACGTGATCGCCGACTCGGACAGCACCCTGCTCGAGATCCCGGCCGACGCCCTGCGCGCGACGATGGTCGTGCCCGAGATCCAGAAGCTGATCCACTCGACCATCACCACCCGACTGCT
>JBKKCW010000352.1:0-13317 GCA_046712485.1 Candidatus Limnocylindrales bacterium | reverse complement strand
CCATCGGCCTCGCGCGTGACTTCGTCGGTGACGAGGCGTTCTGCTGCGTGCTCGGGGACAACATCCTCCGCGGGCCGGCGCTGGCCGCGGTGGCCTCCGAGTTCGAGCGCGGCAGGTTCGACGCCGGAACCCTCCTCTACCGCGTCCCCGATCCCGAGCGGTTCGGCGTGGCGGAGCTCGACTCGAATGGCCGAGTGGTCGGGTTCGAGGAGAAGCCCGAACATCCCAAGAGCGACCTGATCCCGATCGGGGTCTACTTCCTGCGACCCGATGCCTTCGAGGTGATCGACGGCCTGGCGCCGTCCGGGCGCGGCGAGCTCGAGATCACCGACGTCCTCAACCACTACATCCCGAGCGGCCGGCTCTTCACCACGGTGTATGACGGCCATTGGACGGACGCGGGCACGGTCTCCTCGCTCCTGCGGGCGGCCGAGCTCGCGGCGGCCGACGACGCGGCGGGTCGGCTGGCGCCGCCGACGACTCGTCCGGTTGGCTGAGGTGGGAGCGAATCGGACGTTCGGGCACCTCCTCGTGACCGGCGGGGCAGGGTTCATCGGCTCGTGTTACGTGCGGGACGTCCTGGCTCGGCGGGACGGGACGCGCATCACCGTGCTCGACAAGCTGACATACGCGGGCAACGAGGCAAACCTGGCGTCAGTTCGCGCCGATCCCGACATGGCCTCGCGGCTGACGTTCGTTCGCGGCGACGTTGCCGACGCCGAGACCGTTCGCCCCCTCGTCGACGCCGCGGACGGTGTGCTGAACTTCGCGGCCGAGTCCCACGTCGATCGGTCCATCCTGGACCCCGAGGCGTTTCTCGCGACAGGCGTCATCGGCGTGCATGTCCTGCTCGAGGCGTGCCGGCTCGCCCCCACCCGGCCCCGATTCCTCCAAGTCTCGACCGACGAAGTCTACGGCCACGTGGAGGCCGGGCACGTTGCCGAGGATGCGGCGCTCGCACCGCGCTCCCCGTATGCCGCGGCCAAGGCGGCTGGCGAGCTGCTCGTGGGGAGCTACGTCGTGACCCACGGTCTCGATGCAGTCGTGACCCGCGGTGCGAATACCTACGGGCCATACCACCATCCCGAAAAGCTGATCCCGTTGTTCATCACCAACGCGCTCGACGATCGCCCGCTGCCGTTGTATGGCGACGGGCTCCAGCGTCGGGATTGGCTGTACGTGTCCGACCACGCGGCCGCGATCGATTTCGTCCTGCGGCGCGGCGAACCCGGGGAGACGTACAACGTATCGGGTGGCGAGGAACGGACCAATCGCGAGGTCGTGGCTTCGCTCCTCGAACGGCTCGGGAAGCCCTGGTCGCTCGTGCGCGAGGTGGAGGATCGCCCCGGCCACGACCGTCGGTATGCGATGAACGGCGAGCGGCTGCACGCGCTTGGCTGGGAACCGCGGACCAGCTTCGAGGAGGGTCTGGCGTCCACTGTCGATTGGTATCGCGCCAACGAAGCCTGGTGGCGGGCGGCGCGCTCTGGCGACTGGGACGACTGGTACGAACGTCAGTACGGCCAACGCCTTTCGACCGGGCGGGCGGCCGAGTCGGTCAAGCCGGGCGTCTGATGCGTGTTGCCGTGACCGGGGCGACCGGACGTCTGGGCCAGGCGCTCGTCGCGGCACTCGCAGATGCGCCATTCACCGGGCCCGCCGGGCCCATCGCCTGGGATCGAACCGCGTTCGATCTCGACGCGCCCGGCGGCATCGGCGCTCGTCTCGATCACGACGGACCTGAGACCGTCGTCCACGCTGCGGCCTGGAGCGACGTCGACGGTTGCGCGCGTGAGCCGGAGCTTGCGCTGCGCCGCAACGGCCGTGCGACCGGCGTCCTCGCCGATGCGTGCGCAGTTCGGGGGATCGATCTGCTTGCCTTCTCGACCAACGAGGTGTTCGATGGCCGTCGGACCGACGGACGGGGCTACACCGCCGCCGCCGACCCGTCGCCGGGCAACCCGTATGGCGTGTCCAAGCTGGAAGGTGAGCGCCTGGCGACGGCGGCGTACGGCCGCGGCGCCAGGGCAAGCCTCGGCATCGTGCGCACCGCGTGGCTGTTCGGTGCTCCGGGCCGCGACTATCCGAGCCGCATCCTGGATGCAGCCGAGCGGGCAGCCGCGGCCGGGCAGCCGTTGCGCGCCGTCGCCGACGAGTGGGGCACGCCGACCTATGTCCACGACCTCGCAGAAGCGATCGTGGACCTGTTGGCCGCGGATGCCGTCCCGGGCATCCACCACATCGTGAATGGTCTGGTTGCCAGCCGCGCCGACTGGGCACGCGACATCGTCACGCGTGGCGGCGTCGAGGTCGACGTCATCGACGTGCCGTCGACCGCCTGGCGGCGCGATTCCACGCCACCGCCGTGGGGCGTCCTCGAACCGACGGTATTGCCGTCCGGCGAGCCGTTGCGACCGTGGCCCGAGGCCATGGCCGACTATGCGCCGGGGCTCCGTCGCGCGCGGTTGGCGCAGCCCCGGGCATGATGCTCGAGCGACCGCCGTCGCCACTCTCGGGCGTCCGCTTCGGAGCGATTGCCCGCCACGAGGACGCCCGTGGCACCTTCCGCGAACTGTGGCGCGCGCCGGAGCCGAGCGATCCGGGCACGCCCGCGTCGCCCGCGTCGCCCGCGTCGGCCGCGCCAGCCCGGCCATTCGTCCAGGCCAATCTGTCCACCTCGGGTGCCGGTGTGTTGCGCGGCCTGCACCTGCATCGTCGCCAACTCGATTACTGGGTCGTAGCGTCCGGCACCGCGTTCGTCACCCTCGTCGATGTCCGGCTCATGCTGGCTGGGAATGCCGATCGGCCCACCGTCGAGACCCGCCAGCTCGGGGCCGATGACTGGGTCCTGATCCCGGAGGGCGTCGCGCACGGGTTCCTCGCCCTCGAGCCGCTCGAACTGGTCTACCTGGTCACCAACTGGTACGACGGCTCGGACGAGCTGGGCTTCGCGTGGGACGATCCGACGGTCGGCGTCCCGTGGCCGGCGGTCTCCGCGACAAGCGATGGCCGGCCGATCGTGTCCGAGCGAGATGCATCGAATCCCTCGCTCGCAGATCTGCTTGACCGGATGCGCGCGGAGGGCTGACTGGAACGGCGGTTGACCGGCCCGGTATGGTGGCATGCGACGCAGCGGAGCCGTCCGTTCCCCACCGGACCGCACCACACCACCCACGCGTCGACCCGAAGGGGCTAGCCGCCCCGGGACCATCCCGCGATTGAGCGGGCAACTCACGTCATCGAGGCTTTGTCAGGTATCGCCGTACCCCCAATGTCGGAGCTCCGTTTGCGCAAGTCCGCCGTCGCCCTCGTCCTGCTGCTGCTCGCGTCCTTCGGGGCGCTCGCGCCGACCACCGTGGCCGCCGCCGAGTCCAAGGTCGTGATCATCGTCGGCGCGACGCATGGCGCGACGGCCCGATACCGCGAGTTCGCCGATCACGCTTACGCCGAGGCGCTCAAGTACACCTCCAACGTGGTGAAGGTCTACAGCCCCAACGCCACGTGGTCGCGCGTCAAGGCGGCCGTTGCAGGCGCCTCGGTCGTCATCTACTTCGGCCACGGGAATGGTTGGCCCAGCCCGTACACGTACGACCCCAGCTACAAGACGAAGAACGGTTTCGGCCTCAACAAGGTCGAGGGCGCCGGCGACTACAACAACGTCTACTACGGCGAGCCCTACGTCTCGACCCTGGACATGGCACCCGGTGCCGTGGTCCTGCTCCATCACCTCTGCTACGCCGCCGGAAATTCGGAGCCGGGGCAGTCTGAGCCGAGCGTGTCCGTGGCCCGGGAGCGGACCGACAACTACGCCGCTGGTTTCCTGAGGGCAGGGGCGGCCGCCGTCATCGCCGACGGTCACGCCGGGCCCGAGGCGTACATCCAGGGCCTGTTCACGACCCAGCAGCCGCTCGAGTCGATGTGGGCGACCCAGCCAAACGCCAACGGCAACATCGTCTCGTTCCCGACGGTCCGCACGCCCGGCGCCACCGCCTACCAGGATCCGCGAACCCCGACCTCGGGCTTCTATCGCTCGATCGTCGTCCGCTCGCCGGGCGTCGTCGTCGGCGACCCGCTCAACAGCGTCACGATCCCGGCCACCACCCTCAGCGCAGGCACGGCGCAGGGCGCGACGACCTCCGGTCCATTCACCACCCAGAGCAAGGTCACGACCGTCGGCCGGTACGTCACCTGGCAGTTCTCGGGTGGCCCCGCGCTGGCGGGCAAGCGGGTCGAGATCTGGACGGCGACCCAGGTCGGAACTGCGCCATGGAGCGCATTCACGAGCCGAACCGCCCGCATCGCGGATGCGAGCGGAGATGTCTACTTCTACCTGCGGAGCGCAACCGCGACGTGGGTCTCCGCGCGCGCGTTCTACCCTGGCGACGAGGTCACGGCAGCCATCTGGTCACCGACGCGCCTCGCGCGGTATCGCTGACCGGAACCACCTTCCGAACCACCCCGGACTCCACCAGACCCACCCGTACTACCTCATGCCCGGACCTTCGTCGGGTGGAACGGTTGACGACGCTCGCTAGATTCAAGCGTCCAGGCAATCCCGCCGAGGACCGCAGTGCCGCTGACGACCCGTCGCCCGAACTCGTCTGACGGGCGACCTTCCCGAATCCGAACACTACCGCGACCCCGATCCCGATTCGTCGCGCTGTGGTGCGGTCTTCTGATCCTCGCGGCGAGTGCGCCGCTGCATGGTGTTGGCGCGGTGGTCCCGGGTGGCACCGCGCCAGCCGGCGCCGGTCGGCCGAGCATCCAGTACGAGGAGGCGCTCGCGCACGCCGACGATGAGATCGCCTTCAGCGCTGGCGGACGGGTCCGCGTGCCGTTCGCCCCACGTCCGGCGGATGCCTGGCCCGTGGCCGGCGACGAGCCGCAAGGACTCCCGGCCGGCCGCCTCAGCGGCGCAGATATCCGCAACGGGGTTGCCGATCGTGGGCATGCCCCGGTGCAGGGCACGGCCGCGATCGACGCCTTCGACCGTCCCATCCTCGATCCCGATGCGTTGCTACCGGCCAGGCTGGCAGCGGCCGTCGATCCGGGCGGGCTGCGGCGCGAGGTGTTCGGGTTCCTCCCGTACTGGGAGCTGACCGACGCCTCGACGACGCTCGACTGGGAGAAGCTCTCGACCATCGCCTACTTCGGCGTCGGTGCGGCGGCGAACGGTGACCTGGAGACCAGGAACAGCGACGGTTCGACCTCGGTGGGCTGGGCGGGCTGGACGAGCTCGAAGATGACCCAGGTCATCGAGGCCGCCCACGCAAACAACACGCGCGTCGTCCTGACCATTCAGAGCTTTGCCTGGAGCTCGGGTGGCGTGACAAAGCAGAAGGCGTTGCTCGGCAGCGCGACTGCCCGGGGCAACCTCGCCCGACAGATCGCGGCCGCCGTCCGGGATCGCGGCGCCGATGGCGTCAACCTCGACGTGGAGCCGATCGCGTCCGGCTATGCCGAGGAGTTCACCGCGCTTGTACGGACCGTCCGGGCCGAGCTCGACGCCGTCGCGCCCGGGTATCAGCTCACGTTCGACGCCCTCGGGTACATCGGCAACTATCCGATCGAGGCCGCGACCGCGCCCGGCGGCGCCGATGCCGTGGTGATCATGGGGTACGACTACAAGGGCCCGTCCTCGGGGACCGCCGGCTCGATCGCCCCGATTGGCGGGCCCGTGTACGACATCGCCGACACGCTCGCCGCGTACACGAGCCGGATCCCGGCCTCGCGTGTGATCCTGGGCGTCCCGTACTACGGTCGCGCCTGGTCTACGGCAACGGACGAGCTCAACGCCCCGACGACCTCCCCGGCCAAGTTCGGTTCCTCCGTCACAGCCCTGTACGAGACGGCGATCGAGCTCGCCGCCGACAATGGCCGCAGGTTCGATCCGGCCGAGGGTGTCGCCTGGACGGCCTACACGCGGGAGAACTGCACCAAGACCCACGGCTGCGTGACGGGCTGGCGGCAGCTCTACTACGACGACGCAGCGACGCTCGCCGCCAAGTACGACCTGATCAACAAGTACAACATTCGGGGTGCCGCGATCTGGGCCCTGGGCTACGACGGCAGCCGACCCGAGCTGTACGCGGTGCTCAAGGACAAGTTCATCACGGACACCGTACCGCCGGAGATCATCTCCAGCCGCGCAAGCAGCGCCGCGTTCTCGCCCAATGCGGACGGCCGGCTCGATGCATTCGCCGTCCGCGTTCGGGCGACTGGGTTGGTCCGCTTCGGATGGCGCGTCCAGCCGATGATCGATGGGACCGCGGACGCGGCGATCATCCAAGGAGAGAAAGCCGGTTCGGCCCCGCACTGGATCTGGGCCGGCCGAGCCGCGGACGGGACGCCGGCTTCGGACGGCGTATACCGGGTCACCATGTGGATGGCGGACGCCTCGAACAACCGATCGGCGGTCGGGAACCTCGTCACGCTCGATTCGGTCAAGCCTGACCTTGCGTCGGCGACCAAACCATCGACGATCTCGCCCAACGGCGATCGCCGCTTCGACACGACAGACCTGGGCATGGCCTCCGGCGAGGTCGTCAGCGGGCGCGCGCGCGTCCTGGATCGGACGGGGGCCACCGTTCGCACCTGGAAGTTCACGGGCCTGACCACCGGGACGTGGACGTGGGACGGCACCGACGCCGCGGGCAAGCCCATCCCTGACAGGTTCTACGACTTCCGGATCGACGCGATCGACGCGGCGGGCAATGGCTCCGTCCTCACGATGCCCATCGTCGTGGACCGGACGATCGTGGACATCACCTGGGACCGGCGCTCGTTCACACCGGCGGATGGCGAGAAGAACCGGCTCACGATCACGCTCCTCCGAGCGGCGACCGTGTCCGTCTCGATCTACAGCGGGAAGACGCTCGTGCGCCGGGCCCTTGTGGACAAGCCGCTGCCGAACGGCGTCTGGACCTGGTCATGGAACGGGCTCAACGGCCACAGGGAGCTCGTGGCGCCAGGGGTCTACACCGCGACCGTGACGACGACAACGGCCCTCGGCGTGTCACGGCTCACCCGAACGGTCACGGTCAGCGCTCCCTGACCGAGAGCGTCGTGCCGACGATGGCGCCCTCTACACTTGGCCGATGACCGATCGAGTGGAGGACGAACGGGGCGCCGGCATCTGGGTCGTGCTCCCGACCTACAACGAGGCCGAGAACCTCGGGCCGATCGCATCCGCGATCCTGGCGACCCTGCCCGCGGCGACACTGCTCGTGGTCGACGACAACTCACCCGATGGCACCGGCCGACTCGCCGACGACCTCGCGGCCCGCGATCCCCGGGTCCGGGTCCTGCACCGTGCCGCCAAGCAGGGGCTGGGACGCGCCTACCTCGATGGGTTCGCCTCCGCGCTCGGTGGCGGTGCCACCACCGTGGTCCAGATGGACGCGGACTTCAGCCATGACCCGGCGGCCCTTCCCGGGCTCGTCGAGCCGATCGAGGCCGGGACCGCGGACCTCGTGATCGGATCGCGCTATACGCGCGGCGGGGGCGTGGTCGATTGGGGTGCTGGTCGGCGGATCGTGTCGCGCGGTGGCAGCCTCTTCGCACGGGTGGTCCTGGGACTGAGACAGAACGACCTTACGGGTGGGTTCAAGGCGTGGCGCGCCCCGACGCTCGCAGCGGTCCCGTTCGACGGCGTGCACGCCGGCGGGTACGTCTTCCAGATCGAGATGACCTTCCGGGCGGCTCGGGCGGGGGCGCGGATCAAGGAGGTCCCGATCAAGTTTCGCGACCGCCGCATCGGTCAGTCGAAGATGAGCCGGCGGATCATCGTCGAGGCGCTTCTGGTCGTCATCCAGTTGCGGGTCGAAGAGCTCCGCGATCGACTGCGCGGTCGCCGGCGCGGGTCGTGACGCGGAGCGCGCCAGAACGCCTGGGGAGCGCAACGCCGGAGCCCACGATCCCCGGTGTCCGCGTCGTCCTCGACGCTCGGCCGCTCCAGGCACCCGATCGTGCGCCGGTGGCGGCGGCGTACCTGGAGGCCCTGCTGGGAGCCTATGACGCCGATCCACTCGAGGGCGAATCGTTCGCCCTCTTCCTGCGGTCGGACCTGCCCGACCCGACGACCCGCTACCGGAACCTGGACGTGATCGGGCGACGGCTTCTGCCACCGACACGGCTCCTGCGGGCCGCGGGAATGACGGTGGATCCGTTCCTCCTGCGAGGCGCATCACTTGGGGTGGCCTGGCGAGCCGAACGGTCGGGCGCGGCGGGCGCCGTCTACCACGTCATCGGCGGAGGACCGCTCCCGATCGCGCCGGGGTTGCCCGTTGTGGCGACCCTGCTCGACCTTGCCCCGTGGGAGATGCCCGAGGTGTTCCAGCAGTCGATCGCGGCCCGGTTCGGGTATCGCCTGCGCGCGCAGCTCGTGCGTGATGCCGCGGCCGTCGTGGTCGGCACCCGGGCCGTCGCGGGGACCACGAGGCGGCTGCTTCATGTGCCGTCGGAGCATCTCCGGGTCGTGCCACTGGCGCCCCGGCCCGCCTTTGCGGCACGCCAGACCAAACGCCTCGAACGCGAAGCCGCCGAGCTGCAGGACCGACTGGGCGTCCACGAGCGGTTCCTCATCTTCACGGGGCGCTTCGACGCCCGGCTCGACCATGGGGCATTGCTTGGCGCGCTCGCGAGCCTGGCTGCACAACCCCGCCCACCGGACCTGGATGCCGGGAGCCCTTGGCCGCCGCAAGTGCTGCTCGCCGGAGCGAGCCCGGATGACCGTGCCGCGATCGCGCGAAGGGCGATGCGCCACGGGATCGGCGGATCGCTTGTCTATGCCCCCGCGCTCTCGACCGACGCGCTCGCCGCGCTTGTCCGCGCTGCTCGCGGGGCCATCCTCCCGGTGCTGTCAGAATCGGCCGGGCTCCCGATCGTCGAGGCGCTCGCGATGGGGACGCCGGTCGTGGCATCCGCCGTCGGCGCCCTGCCCGAGCTCGTGGGCCGCGCGGGTCTCCTGGTCGAGCCCGGAGACCCGGAGCGCCTTGCATTGGCCCTTGCGACCCTCTGGGCAGACGACGCGGTCCACGCTCGCGTCGCTGCCGCCGCCCGAGAGCGGACGAAAGCCAGACGACGAACGTGGGCCGACGTGGCGAGAGAGACCCGGGCCATCTACGCGGAGGTCGGTGTTCGAGGTCGGGCTTCGGGCGTGGTCGCCGCTCCCGGCTCGTAGCTCAGCGCGGCGACGGCGTGGGCGTCAGGGCAGGTTCGGGTGGCGGGGAGCCATCCTTGATCGTGACCCTGGATCCGAGTGGCATCACCTGGATGAACGTCTGCCCCGCCGTGAGCCTGACCGGTTCCCCGTGCTTGTCGTAGAACCGTGTGGGCCCGGCGATCGACGACTTCTTCCAAGTGCCCTGGATGGTCCGGCCGTTGCTCGCGATCCACGCCTTGCCGCTCCCGACGTTCCTCGCCTCCAGCCGGTCCTTGTCGGTGCCGTCGTTGAGCGGCCCGAATGAGACCATCATGATCACGACGTTCTTCGGAGCGACCCGCCGCCCGGTCGCAGCATCGATCTGTTTCGACTGGCCGGAGACGCCGCGCAGGTACGTGTTCGTCGCCTTGTCGTAGCGGTATTCGACCGAGTTCTTCGGATAGACGACCCGGATGATGCCTCCTGAGGGTCGGTCCGCGAGGGGCGCGTCCTTGCCAAACCGCCAGGCGGGCTTGAGCAGCTCGTTCCTGGCACCGACCTTGGTCGCCATGATCCGGAGCGACGTGCCGTCGGAGTACACGTTGTGCGGCGCGCTCCGCCTCGCAATCCGGCGGTAGTACGTGCCTCCCCAGCGGAACTCGTCCGCGTTGTAGACGAGCTGCCCGTTGCCCTTGGCCCGCAGCATTGCCAGCGCCCCCGGGGAACCGCCCACGTGCCCGTAGACGGCGTTCCACTCGGCCGCCCAGGTGATGAAATAATCACGCGCGCTGCGGACCGGACCGACGTCGTCGGGCATCTGATCCTGAAAGATCATCATGTACCGTGGGACGCCGCCCTCCGCGGGGGCGTGCCAGACGACCGACGCGGCGTTGAACCCCGACTGCGGCCGGGCCGGGGGCGCGTCGTCGATCATCACTGCGATCGGGTGCTGCGACGCAACCTTCTTGGTGACCATCAGGCCTGTCAGCGGTGCGCGGACGAGGACGGGCGTCGGCACCGGCGTCGGGGTTGGCCTCGGCGTGGGGCCTGGGCTCGCGGACGCCGTGAGACCGGGAGAGGGCCGTGGCACGGCGCTGGCCGCGGCGACAGGCTCCACGAGCCCGCCGACAGGCTCCACGAGCCCGGGGGCACCGCTCGGGACGGGCGCGCCAATGCCAAGTGGGCCGCTTGCGGCGCTACCCACGGCGATCGCGCCGGCGAGGACAAGCGTGACGGCGGCGGCCTTGACGGGCCGTCTCATCGACCGAACACCCTGGACAGCCCCTCGTTGCGTGGATCGCCTGACGTGCTCCTCGGACTCGCCCGGATGCCGGCGGAGGATACACGACGGGCAACCCCGCGAGAAGGGTCGTTTGGGCCCAGCGCGGCAGAACCGTCGCACCGATCCGGGTCAGGGGGTAGGCTGGCGCGAGATGAACGGAGCCCGGCCACGCCGGGCCGCAGGACCGAGGAGCCCGACATGGCCGATCCGACGACAACGCGCGCAAAGGCAACCACCTCCGGCGCACGGGCCCATTCGCCAGCAGCGGCCGCCAAGAAGGCGGCTTCGGCGGCCGACGGCACGTCGGCATTTGCGAAGTCGACCGAATCCGCCCTCGAGGCTCGACCGGCCAACGTCGAGATCTACCAGGGTGGAACCGATTCGGTCGCGGGCGACGCCGTGTCGATCACCCAGGGCGGTGCCTCCGTGGTGAACGCCCGGAGCGTGGCGATCCACCAGGGCGGCATCGGCAGTGCCCAGGCGGACGAGATCAGTGTCCGGATGGGCGGCATCGCGCTCGCACGGGCCGATCGCATGACCGTGGAGATGGGCGGCGTCGGCCTATCGCTCGCTCGCGAGGCGACCCTGACCCAGGGCGGCGCGCGGACGATCATCGCCCAGGATGTCCATGTCGATCAGGGCCTGGTCGGGACGGCGTTCGCAGGCAGGGTCAGCTTCGCGCAGCCATCCGGTGTGCTCCTGCTCATCGCCGGCAAGACTGACGGCCCCGTGAAGGCGGCGATGGACTGGCGCGGAGCGCTCGCGTTTGGCGCTGCGTTCGGGCTGGTCGTGGGGCTGCTCCGCCGCCGCTGACCGGCCGCTCAGGGGGGCTGCCCGGGCGAGCGGGCTATACTCGCGGGCGTCCCGTCTCCATCCGCAAGAGCCCAGGAGTTGCCAGCCCGTGATCGATCCTTCGGCGCGCGTGCACGCGAGCGCGGATCTCGAGGATGACGTCACGGTTGGCGCGGGCACAAGCATCTGGCACCGCGCGCAAGTCAGGACGGGAGCGACGATCGGGCGCGACTGCATCATCGGGCGTGACGTCTTCATCGACGAAGGTGTCGCGATCGGGGACCGGGTCAAGATCCAGAACGGAGCGCTCGTCTATCACGGCGTGAGTGTCGGAGACGGCGTGTTCATCGGTCCTGGCGCGATCCTGACCAACGATCGAAACCCGCGAGCGATCACGGCAACCGGTGGGCTGGCCCGGGCCCACGACTGGACCGTGACCCCGATCCTCCTCGCCGATGGATCGTCGATCGGCGCTGGGGCCGTCGTCATCGCCGGTTGCGACGTCGGCCGGTTCGGGATGGTCGGAGCGGGGGCCGTCGTCACCCACGCCGTGCCGGCCCATGCGCTCGTCGCCGGCAACCCCGCCCGCGTCATCGGCTGGGTGTGTGCCTGTGGGCAGCGTCTGCACGACGCCACCGGTCATCCCGCCCCGGCAACTCGCGAGCGATACGCCATCGACCGCGAGCTGACCTGTACCGTCTGCGGCCGCCACTACGCGTTCGTCGGCGACGACGGCACCCTGCAGGAGCAGCGTGGACCGGCCATCACCGAGGGAGCACCAGCATGATCCCGATCGCTCGCCCGGACGTCGGCCCCGAAGAGATCGCCGCCGTTACCGAGGTCCTCGAGAGCGGCATGCTCGCCCAGGGCCGCAAGGTAGCGGAGCTCGAGCGCCAATGGGCGGAGTTCTGTGGGGTTCGCCACGCCATCGCGATGGCAAACGGCACGCTCGCCCTGATGTCGATCTTCACGGGCATCGGACTGGAGCCGGGCGACGAGGTCATCACCGTCTCGCACACGTTTGCGGCCACAGCCAACGCGATCCTCTATACCGGCGCCACGCCCGTGTTCGTCGACATCGAGCCGGACACGTATGTGATCGACGCGAAGCGGATCGAGGCGGCGATCACCCCTCGGACGCGGGCGATCTGCCCGGTCCATCTCTTTGGGCTCGTGGCCGACATGGACATGATCCAGGCGATCGCCGATCGCCACGGCCTGGCCGTGGTCGAGGATGCCTGCCAGGCGCACGGCGCCACGTTCCGGGGCCGGCGAGCCGGCAGCTTTGGCCACGGCGCCTTCAGCCTGTACGCCACCAAGAACATGACCACGGCCGAAGGCGGCTTTGTCACAACCAACGACGACAGGCTGGCAGACTGGCTGCGGCTCCATCGCAACCAGGGGATGCGCACCCGCTACGCGTTCGAGATGCTCGGCTACAACTTCAGGATGACGGACCTCGCGGCCGCGATCGGGATCGTCCAACTGGCCAAGCTCGAACGGAACACCGCCCGACGGCAGGCAATCGCGGCGGCCTACGACGAGGCGTTCGGCGAGCTGCCGATCGGCCTGCCGATCACCCCGGACGGTCGGACGCACGTCTTCCACCAGTACACGGTCGACGTCGGCGGCGCCCGCGATGCGATCGTCACGGACCTCCGGGAGTCCGGAGTCGGCGCCGACATCTACTACCCGATGCCGGTCCATCGTCAGGCCTATATCCTCGAGCGGGGCCTCTACGCCGACCTTCCAGTCACCGACGGCGCCGCGGCGCGAACCTTGGCGCTGCCGATGCACCCCGGGCTGACCGGGGCGGAGCAGGAGCAGGTCATCGAGGCGGTTCGAGGTGCGGTTGGGCGCCATCTCCAGGGCGCCGCGGATGGACGTCTCACCGCTGGTGTGGTCGCCCAGTGACCGACGCCTGGCGCCCGGCGGGGGAGCGTGGACTGCGGCTGGGTCTGGCCGGTCTCGGATCGATGGGTCGGAACCACCTGCGGATCCTGTCGGGGCTGGACGGGAGCCGGCTTGCCGCGGTCGCCGATCCAATCGCGGACGTGCTCGAGCCGGCCATTGCCGGCACCGGCGCCAAGGGGTATGCAGA
>JBKKCW010000351.1:0-5488 GCA_046712485.1 Candidatus Limnocylindrales bacterium | reverse complement strand
ATCGGGGGGGGGGGGGCGCCCCTACCGGGCCGCCCCGCGCCGCCACGACGAGACTACGGACCTGGCCGCGGTGGCCGCCGAGCTCGAGGTGCTTGTCGACGGAGTTCGGCAACGAACCGGCGCGGCGATCGAGCTACGGTCGGTGCCGATCGCCGAGAGCTTCTCGGTCGACCCCGCCGAACGGATCGTCGGGGCGATGCTCGACGCGCATCGCGACTTGTTCGATGGCGACCTCCGACTTGTCCGTGCCAGGATGGCCACGAACGCGGTCCATTTCGTTCGCGAGGCGGGCATCCCGGCCGTGGGCTATGGGCCTGATCCGATCACTAATCACAGCGATCACGAGCAGCTGGCCGTCAGCGAGCTGAGCCGGATCGCCGGTGGGTTCGCGCTTGCCTCGGCCTACTATCTGGAGCGTGCTTCCGCGTGACCGCCGCTCGCTTCATCGAGGACCTGGACACGCCGGTCGCCCTCGTGGACCTTGCGCGGCTGGAGTCGAACCTGGCCGCCATGGCAGCGGTGGCCCGCGACGCGGGCGTGGCGCAACGACCCCATGCCAAGACACATAAGACCCGCCAGGTCGCGGAGCGCCAGCTCGCCCATGGCGCGATCGGACTGACCGTGGCCAAGCTCGGCGAGGCGGAGGCCTTGGTCGATGCCGGGCTCGATGACCTCTTTGTCGCGTACCCTCTCGTCGGGGAGCTCAAGTTGCGCCGCCTGGTGGCGCTCCTCGACCGGGCGCGTATCCGGTTCGAGGTTGACACCCTCGAGGGCGCCGAAGCGGCATCGTCCTTCCTGGCCGCGCACGGTCGTCGTGTGGACGTGGTGGTCAGTCTAGACGGTGGCGCTGGCCGATCCGGCGCGGCGTCACCCGAGGCGACGCTCGACCTCGCCGAGCGCGTCGCCGAGCTCCCCGGCCTCGAACTCGTCGGGGTCATGAACTACGGCAACGCCTACGGCACGTCCGACCCAGGGAAACAGGCCGAGATCGGCTGGCGGGAGGGCGAAGAGGCCGTGGCCATTGCCAAGGCCATGCGCGCTCGCGGGCTGCGGGCCGATGTGGTCACGGTCGGGAGCACGCCGACGGCCCGGCACACGGTCAAGGTCCCGGGCGTGACCGAGCTACGGGCGGGCGTCTACGCATTCCAGGACCTCAAGCAGGTCAGCCTCGGGCCGGCCATCCTCGACGAGTGCGCGCTCACGGTCATGGCCACCGTCGTCAGCCATGCCCGGCCCGACCGCTACGTGCTGGACGCCGGCATCAAGGCGCTCGCCGGCGAGGACTACGGCTGGGGGACCTGGGGCCGGCCGAAGGACCGGCCTGACCTCGCGATCATCCGCGCGACCGAGGAACACGGCGTCATCGAGCTGCCACCGGGCGCCGCGGACCCTGGCTGGCGGATCGGCGATCTCGTCCGGATCATCCCCAACCACGCCTGTGGTGCGGTCAACATGCACGACGAGCTCGTCGCCATCGACGGCGACCGGGTCGTCGAGTACTGGCCGGTCATCGGTCGGGGCCGGTTCCGCTAGATGTCAGGCGCGCCGCGCGACGGGAATCGCGGGTTCGTGGACGTGTTCGGGTCGTTCGGCCCGGATCATGGGACGGCCGCGACGGCCGGGGCGTCGCTGGAGGCGCTCGTCACGGAGCGGGAGGCCCACGGGGTCCGGCTGACCATGGCGTCGTCGCTCCTTGCAGCCGTTGCCGATGGCGATACCGGCAACCGCCTGGCGGCGGAGGCGGCGGCAGATCCGGCGAACGGCCTCGCGGCGATCGCCGTGATCGGTGCGCGCCGGACGGGAGACGCCTCTCGGCGCGTCCAGGAGGCGCTGCGGGGTGGCGCGGTCGGCTTTCGGCTCGATGGTTGGGATGGAGCAGGACTGCCGTCCGACGCGGTCATGGAGGTGCTCCGAGCCATTGCCGCGGCAGGCCGGCCGCTGCTCGTGCCGATCGGGCGACCCGGGTCGGCCAGCGCGATCGGCGCCGCGACGGCTGGGCTCGAGATCCCGGTGGTGCTGCTGGGTGCCCACTACGCGAACATCGTCGATGACCTTGCCGCCGCAGTCCGGTACCCGCACCTCCATCTCGAAACCAGCGCGATGGCGCACTTCCGGGCGATCGAAACAGCCGTCCGGACGATCGGTAAGGAGCGCGTCCTGCTTGGGACGGGCAGTCCGGCCCGCGCCGCGGCATCACCCATAGGCGCCGTGCTCCTGTCCTCGTTGTCGGATGGCGCCAAGCGGGCGATCCTGGGCGGTAATGCGGTCCGGCTCTTCGGTCTGCCCGAGGGACCGATCGACCTGACGCCGCCGACGGTGCCGAGCCGGGCCTTCGACGTCCATACGCACCTGGGCCCGCTCGACTTCGACGTCCCGCAGGTTCCAGACGAGGCCCTCGTGGACGAGCTCGGGTTTGCGCATGCCGCCGTCGCCTCGGCCGCGCTCGCCATATTCGGCGATCCGGCCCGTGGCAACGCGCAGGCGATCCGCGCGGCTGCGGCCCACGGCGCCGACGGCCTCCGCGTGTACCTGGTAGCCGATCCAACCGATCTCGAGTCGACCGCCGACGAACTCCGCCGGTCCATCGATGCACCAGGCGTGCTCGGCGTAAAGGTGCACGGCGAATGGAGCGCGACGCCGACGGCCTCGCGGACAATGTCGGACCTGTTCGATCTCCTTGGCCCGATTGGCCGGCCGGTCAAGATCCACAACGCAGGCGAAGGCTGGGACGAGGCGCTCGGTACGATTGCGCGCCGCCATCCACGCCTGCCGATCGTGATTGCCCATGGCGGTCTCGGCACGCCCAGCGTCGAAGGGGCCCGGTTGGCGGCCGCCAACGACAACGTCTTCGTCGAATGGTCGAGCAGCTTCGCCCACCTGCCAACCGTCCGGACGGCCCTCGCGATCGCGGGCCCTGACAAGCTGCTGTGGGGGAGCGACGCCACGCTGCTCGATCCGGCATTCGTGCTCGGAACCTACCGCGACGCGGGTCTGCCGCCAGCGGCAGAGGATCGCGTGTTCTGGTCCAACGCGGCCACGCTGTTCGGATGGTGACGCCGGCTCCCGCACTGGACCTCGTGGTCGCGGGCGGGATCGTCATCGACGGCTGCGGTGCACCGGCTCGCCGTGCCGATGTCGGCGTCGCGGGTGGCCGGATCACGGTGATCGGCGATCTCACCGATCGGGCGACCGGAGCGCGACGGATCGACGCCGGCGGGCTGGTCGTGGCACCGGGCTGGGTCGATCTTCACAGCCATTCCGACCTGACGTTGTTGAGCGATGGCCGAGCCCGGAGCAAGGTCGGACAGGGCGTGACAACTGAGATCAACGGCAATTGCGGGATGGGCGGCGTCCCGCTGCCGCCGGCCGTGGCCGGCCTGACCCGGGCGTCCAACGCCACGATCGATCCGGACCCGGGCGTGACGTGGGATTGGACCGATCTCGCTGGATACGCGGGCGCGCTGGAGCGCACGGGGCTCGCGCTCAACACAGCCCCGCTCGTGGGCCACCTGCCGCTGCGCATCGAGATCGCGGGGGAGGCGGCACGGCCGCTGACGGTCGACGAGCGGAAGGCCCTGGTCGAGGCGATCGATGCCTGTCTCGTGGATGGAGCGATTGGGGTTTCGACCGGCTTGATGTATCCGCCCGCCATGTCGGCGAACCTCGACGAGCTGGTCGACATCGGGCGGGCCGTGGCGCGCCGAGATCGGCTCTTCGCCATCCACATGCGGAACTACAGCGACCACCTCCTCGATGCCGTGGACGAAGCCCTCACGATCGCCCGTCGCAGTGGCTGCCGGCTCCAGATCTCTCACCTTGCGGTGGCGGGCAAGCGGAACTGGGGCGCCGTGCCGCGGGCGCTCGAGCGGATCGAACGGGCGCACCTCGAGGGCGTCGACGTGGCCGTCGACATCTATCCCTATGTCGCGGGGAGCGCCAACCTGTCGCAGCTCCTGCCGGAGTGGGCGCAGGCCGGCGGACCGGCGGCGCTCGTCGCGCGCCTGGGGAGCGCGACCGAACGTGCCGCCATCCTCGAGGACTGGCGCGCGAGCCTGTTCTTCGGCTGGGACGAGATCGAGGTGGCTTCAACCGAATTGGGTCTCGAGGAGACGCTCGGGCTCACGGTCGAGGCCGTCGCCGACGCCTGGTCCATGGACCCCAACCTTGCGGCGCTCGACCTCATCGAACGAAGCGACAACCGGATCCAGATGGTGGCCTACGGCCGATCCGAGGACGACCTGCGAGCCGTGCTGACGCACGAATTGACCTCGATCGGCTCGGATGGGCTGGCGATGGATCCCGACGGGCCGTCGAGCGCCGGTCGCCCGCACCCTCGATCGTTCGGCTGCTATCCGCGATTCCTTGGCCGGTACGTCCGGGAAGCAGGGCTGCTGTCGCTCGAACGGGCAGTCCAGATGGCGACCTCCGCCCCGGCCGATCGGGCCGGCCTCTCCGACCGCGGCCGAATCAGCGAGGGGGCGGCGGCGGACCTTGTAGTGTTCGACCCAGCGACGGTCCTGGACGGCGCCACGTTCCAGGAGCCGTCGCGTCCGCCGATCGGGATCCGTCACGTCGTCGTCGACGGGTGTGCGGTGATCTCGAATGGCCGACAGCTCGACGACAGCCGTCCGGGTCGTGTGCTCTTCGCCTAAGACGCGGCGACCGCCAAGCTCGGGCGAGGCTTCGGCGGTGGACCCAAAGGCGACGCGCAGATCCCCCTCGTTGATCGTTCCACTCAAGCGAAACCAACGGCGCGACGTGCCGAACGACGCCCGCCCGGGGTATTCGGCCGCAGTCGGCGATGTGAGGGATTGCAAGGGCCTTCAGGCCCGTGGGCTGTGCGCGGCTGGTCGCGTCCGGCTCTCTCGTGACGATCGTTCGGCTTGCTTGCAACGATGTTCGGACGAACGCGCCGCGCAACGTTTCCCGGAGGGTCAGTTCGAGTCGGGCAGCGTCAACGGCGCGACGCAAACCTAAATCCGAAGGCGCTCCACGACGGCGTCATCCAGGACGAGCCCCAGGCCGGGCCGGTCGGGCAGCTGGATCCGCCCACCGACCTGCCGGACAGGCTCCACGAACAGCTCGGCGATCTGGTCGGGCGGCGGTCCGTACTCCTCGGAGTATTCGTGCGGCGCAAATCCACCGAGCAGCGTCGCGTACACGTGCAGGCTGGCCGTCGACAGGATCCCGGCTGCAGGGCTGTGGGGCATCACCGGCTTGCCGTGCACCTCGGCGAGCTGTGCGATCCGGAGCACCTCGGAAATACCCCCGGCATCGACGATGTCGGGCTGGAGGATGTCCGGGTCGGCGCCGGCGATCAGGTCCCGGAACTCCCAGCGGTTCTTGAGCTGCTCGCCGGTGGACACCGGGATGTCCAGCGTCCGGCACACCTCGCGGAGGCCCCCCAGGTCGTGCTCGGGGAGCGGCTCCTCGAAATGCGCGTAGCCCAGCGCCTCGAGCTCGCGGCCAACCCGGATGGCCGTCCCGA
>JBKKCW010000350.1:0-3514 GCA_046712485.1 Candidatus Limnocylindrales bacterium | reverse complement strand
AGCGTGAGTCCCGTGGCGGCGCCGACCGAGAAGGAAGCCGAAACGATGCCGACCCAGAAGCTCTTCAAGAAACGCGTCCGTGCGCGAATGACCAAGACGGGCGAGTCGTACACCTCCGCGCGCCGTCAGCTCCTCCGAAAGACAACCGAGCGCGAAGCTGCGGCAACGATCCCGCCCGATGCGCTCCTCGTTGCCGACCAAGCCATGATCCGCGCCACAGGGAAGGGCCACGCCGAGTGGTTTGCCATCCTCGATGCGTGGGGAGCAACCCACCACACCCACACCGAGATCGCTCGCTGGCTGAGCGAAACCCAGCAAGGCACACCCGGTTGGTGGATCCAGAACATCACCGTGTCATACGAACGGGCGCGTGGGCTGCGTGCCCGCCATCAGATGGCCAATGGCTTCGCCGTCAGCGTGACCAGGACCGTTGCCGTTGGACCGGAGCGGGCGTTGGCGGCCTTTACCGACGAAACCCTGCGGGCAACCTGGTTATCCGTGCCAATGCGTCAGCGACCGACCCGCGCACGCAATACGGCGCGGTTTGACTGGGATGAGCCGCCGTCGCGCGTCATCGTCTCGCTGACGCCCAAGGGCGAGGACCGGACGACGATCACTGTTGGCCACGAACAGCTGCCCGATGCCGAAGCAGGCGAGCAACTCAAGGATCGCTGGCGCACATGGCTCGCCGCCCTCAAGACGGTCCTCGAATCACGATGAGCGCACGGAACCGACGCCCGGCGTCCCCGGAACAAGGAAGGGAGCACCCTGCCATGGCCCAGACGCAGAAGTCCATGCACATCACCGACATCCGGACGGTCGCCGTTCCGGTGACCGATCAGGACCGAGCACTCGCGTTCTATCGCGACGGACTGGGCCTCGAGACCCGCATCGACATGTCATACGGCGACGACCAGCGCTGGCTGGAAGTCGTGCCAACCGGTGCGACGACGTCCATTGCCCTGGTGCGAGCGGGGGACACAGCCCCGGCGGGCATCGACACGGGCATTCGAATGACAACCGAGGATGCCGTGGCCGACCACGAAACCCTGCGCGCCAGCGGCGTCGACGTCGACGCCGAGATCCTCCAGTATCCGGTCCCGATGTTCACGGTCCGGGACCCGGACCGGAATGTGCTCTACGTCGTCCAGCGGCAGGACGACTGAGGCGAGGACAAGGCCTCCGGTCGAATCGGTCCCCCGTGGGGCCGCGGCAACCGCCTAGGACAAGGAAGGGATTCCACGTGACGGAATACATCGAGATCCGCGGAGCGCGCGAGAACAACCTCAAGGACATCTCGCTGCGGATCCCGAAGCGCCAGATCACGATCTTCACGGGCGTCTCGGGGTCGGGCAAGTCGTCAATCGTGTTCGACACGATCGCGACCGAAGCCCAGCGTCAGCTGTACGAGAACTTCAGCCTGTTCATCCGCAGCTTTCTGCCGCGCTATCCCCAGCCGGAAGCCGACGCGATCGAGAATCTGAGCATGGCCGTGATCGTCGACCAGAAGCGGCTGGGCGGTGGATCGCACTCGATCGTCGGCACGATCACCGATATCTACACGGTGCTTCGGCTGCTGTTTTCGCGACTCGGCGAGCCGCACGTCGGCTACTCGAACGCGTTCTCGTTCAACGATCCGCAGGGGATGTGCCCCGAGTGCAACGGGATGGGGAGAAAGATCGGCATCGCGGCAGAGGACTTCGTCGACCCGGACAAGTCGCTCAACGAGGGCGCGATCCGCGTCCCGTTCTGGAGCGGTTGGGAAGGGGGCGCCTACGCAGCGTCGGGCTTCTTCGACAACGACAAGAAGATCCGCGACTACACGCCCGACGAGAAGGACCTCCTTCTCCACGGCAAGGACCGCAAGTACAAGCTTGCCGTCGGCGACAAGATGATGAACGCCACGTACCTGGGCGTCATCGAGAAGATCGAGCAGTACTACGTCCGGCGTGACGTCAAGACGCTCTCGGAACGGACGCAGAAGGCGGTCGAGCCCTACCTGCGACCGCAGACGTGCCCGCTATGCAAGGGCGCGCGGCTGAGCCAGGCGGCGCTTGCGTCGAAGGTCCAGGGCCACTCCATCGACGAATTGTCGGCGATGGAGGTGGGGGACCTGATTCCGGTCATCCGCGGCATCGAGGGAGACGCTGCAGCTCCGATGGTGGCGATGCTCGTCGAGCGGCTCCAGCACATGGTCGATATCGGGCTCGAGTACCTGAGCCTGGACCGCGAGACGGACACGCTCTCAGGCGGCGAGTCGCAGCGGATCAAGATGGTCAAGCACCTCGGCAGCAGCCTGGTCGACGTGGCCTACATCCTCGACGAGCCGAGCATCGGCCTCCACCCGCGGGACGTGCACCGCCTGACCGAGCTCCTGCAGAAGCTCCGTGACAAGGGCAACACCGTGATCGTCGTCGAGCACGACCCCGACGTCATGAAGGTCGCCGATCACATCGTGGACATGGGGCCGGAGGCGGGTCGCGCTGGCGGAGAGATCGTCTTCGAGGGCGTGTACGCGGCTCTCCGCAAGGCGGACACGCTGACGGGTCGCTTTCTGGATCGGTCGTTGCCGGTCAAGGAGGAGGTCCGGAAGCCCTCCGGCTGGCTGCCGATCCGGACCGCGCGGGCAAACAATCTCAAGGGCGTCGACGTCGACATTCCGACGGGCGTGCTGACCCTGATCACCGGGGTCGCCGGGTCCGGCAAGAGCTCGCTCATCGATGAGGCCTTCCTGCCCGATCATCCCGAGGCGATCGTCATCGACCAGTCGGCGGTCGGCACGTCCACCCGATCGAACCCGGCGACGTACACGGGCGTCATGGACGACATCCGCAAGGCCTTTGCGTCGGCCAACAAGGTGGACGCGGGGCTGTTCAGCTTCAACTCGAAGGGCGCCTGCCAGACCTGCAACGGGGCGGGCGTCATTTACACCGAGTTGTCATTCCTTGGCGGGGTCAAGAGCCCATGCGAGACGTGTGGCGGACATCGGTTCAAGGATGAAGTGCTCGAGTACACGCTCGATGGTCGGGACGTCAGCGAGGTGCTCCAGCTCACGGTGGCACAGGCGCTCGAGGCCTTTGGCCAGAAGGAGATCCTCCGCAAGCTCCAGGCCATGAGCGATGTCGGTCTCGACTATCTATCGCTCGGTCAACCGTTGAGCACTCTGTCGGGCGGCGAATGCCAGCGGATCAAGCTCGCGAGCGAACTCCACCGGAAGGGCAACATCTACGTCCTCGACGAACCCACGACGGGCCTCCACATGTCCGACACGAAACACCTGCTCGAAATGCTCGATCGGCTCGTCGACGCCGGCAACTCGGTGATCGTGATCGAGCACAACCTCGACGTCGTGCGCAACGCGGACTGGATCATCGACCTCGGGCCGGAGGGCGGGACACGCGGCGGGGAGATCGTCTTCACGGGGACGCCGACCGACCTGCTCTCGGCCGAGGGATCACTCACCGGGCAGTATCTGCGCGGCGGGGAGGCGGTGGCGGCCTGAGCGCGTCTCCAC
>JBKKCW010000349.1:0-3680 GCA_046712485.1 Candidatus Limnocylindrales bacterium | reverse complement strand
CGGCCTCTTCGCCCGACGTGGCAACTGCCGCGATGCGGACCAGGCCGGCTCTCAGTGCGAGGCACAGCGCCCGTAAATTCCCTCCTCCCTCCCCGGAACGCCCCGTGGTCCAAGCCGCGGGGCGTTTCTTTTCTCCGCCCCAGGTCGGCCCGTCCGAGGCTTGAAGCCAGCGATACGCGCAAATCTCCCGCCCGAGTATCGCCGCTGGACCGGGCCAGCCTAGACGGGCCGACGGGAGTGCTCCGTTTGGTCCGTCGGAATTCATGGGGATTCTTGCGCTCAGCACATCCGAGTGCCATGGTTGTGGCCAACGTGTGGAGCTGAGAACGCGGTCCATGTCCACGGCCGCCCGGACCGTGCGGAGCCACTGGCTGGGCCGACCCGCGAGGCCGCACCGAGGAGGTAGGCCATGCGCCGTCTCGTAGCTGTCTCGGTGGCAAGCACTCTCATGATCATGCTGCTGCCGAGCGTGGCGTCGGCCAAAAAGGACCTACCCGACCGACACCATTGCATCGCCGAGGCGAGGCAAGCACATCGGGGAATCGGCTTGAAGTTCGCGGTCGGGCAATTCGACCAGGTCATCTTGGGCACGAACGGAGACGACATGCTGGGCGATCGGATGACCCTAGGCGCGGATCTGGTCTGCGGCTTCGGCGGTGCGGACAGGATTGAGTCTCCATTCGAGCTCGGCCCCCGGTGACATCTTCGTGGCTGGCGCCGGATATTCCCGCGTGGACCTCATGCTCGGCGGCACGGTCATCGGCGGCGGCCCGGCCGAGGTCCTCACCATGAACGACGGCATTTTCATCGGTGGAACCTCTCTGAACGCCGTCGGGGACCTGAACGGCGGGTGGTTCATCGGAGGCGATGGTGACGTAGAAGACAGTGCCGCCATCATGCGCGGCGGCACGCTCGATGGCGGCGAAGGGCGAGATGTGGTCAGCAACGTGGTTGGTGGCACCTTCAACGGCGGTACCGGACCTGACTACGTCGCGGAGGTTAACGGGGGCAGGTTCAACGGCGGTGCGGGGGACGATCAAGTCAACATAATGAGAAGCGGCACATTCGACGGTGGTGACGGAATCGACTCCGTATTGACTTACGTGGGCGGCACAGTGTTCAACGTGCCCTGACTCGATCGCCGCACCGTTACGGTGCGGACAGGAACGGCTGATGGGCTGGCCGGACGGCCTCGACGAGCCGACGGAGGCCTTGCAGTTTTGCGGTGAGCGCTAACGTTCGCGCCAGCGTGCCGTTGTAATCGACAGGAGCCTCCTGGGGAGCTGCATTGCTGAATCCCTTCGGCGAGATGCAGTCCGGGGAGGCTTCTCTTACGCCCCTCGTTCTCCGTCGTCGCAAAATGCCGCGATCCGGGCCTCGACGGGCCGATGGGGCCGTACCATGTCACCGATGCTGGACCTCCCGTGTCTGAGCTGCGGCTGCTCTACCGGACTGGTCGTCGTCACAATCATCCGGCGATGGGGCAAGCGGCAGGCGCTGACATCCCCGGCCGGCTGAGGCAGCCAAGGCGCAGCCGCCTGTCAACCCGCCCTGGACGCGCCGAGCGCGGCCGCGCCGGTTCGCCTGCGCCGTCTGCGGTGCGCCGTGCGAGGCCATTCGGCCGGAGGCGAAGTACTGCTCGCGGCGCTGCACGCACCGGGAGCGTGTCGTACAGGCCCGTGGCGCCAGTAGGGTAGTGTCGGCCGGCCTTGCTAACGGTTGCAAACGGACTCCTCACCACTGGCCGGTACCGGCGGGCACGGCCAGCCGGGCGGCCTGATAGTTTGTGCACGACCGGGCTTTTATGGTGCCGGACGGGACCCGCCAAACAGTCGGAGTCTCGCTTACACCGAGGGGGCCACTGGTTCGAGCCCAGTACCGCCCACCACAGGTTGAGCACGAAACGGGCCACTTCGACTGTCTCCAACGAGCCAGACGTCGGGGGCCGGACGTCGTCCCGGGTACCACCTCTGGCCAGGACCCTGGAGTGATTCCCCACGCTCCCGGCTTGCGCGACGGTTCGCTCATGGACATGTCAGGACGGGCATTGCGTGTGGGTGTCCTCGTGGGCTTGCTCGTGGGAGCGGCTGTCACCCTTCTGCTGCAGACGCTTAACGGGATGCCCAAGCCCTTCTAGGACGCCCGAACCGGCTCAGTGGGCCGACGACGGTGCGTGGATGCACCCAGTACGTTGGTCCTGGTATTGATCGTGGCGACCCGGCAGTGCATCGTCACATGGCGAGGCCTGCGCCAATTCTTCAATGCGACGTGTCAGGCCTCGCGCCAGTTTCGCCCCTGCACTGCGTATCAGGTCCCATGACCCATCATTCCGAAGCAGCCATAGTCCTTGATCGTTGGCGCGACGTGGAGCGCCAGCTAGCGGGCGTCCGCCCCGGGTCATCTGAGGTCGAGGAGCTTCACGCCGAAGTCGCCCGACTCCGTGATGAGTACGAGCGGCTGGCCGCAGCCCAGAGTTACCAGGGCGGAACGCCTCCGCAGCAGGAGTCCGCCGGCACCTGACCATCACCACCCCCGTCACCCCCGGTGTACGCCGCAGCAAAGGCCCGGCTGGGACAAGGGGTCGGCCAGCTCCGCGTGTTCTTGCATCGGTCGCGTGGGCGAGGCGAACGACGACCGGCGCCGCTCCTCCTTCAAGGCGAATGCAATCGCCCGGCCGCATACGGCAACCGGCATCACTATGAGCGTGGCGCACGATCGCTTCCGGGGGACAGTACGCCTCGAAGGAGTGCGACATGCCCGAGCGCGAGCTGATCGACAGGGGGCCGGACGAGCGGGACCTCCGCCGCGTGCGGAACGACTCCGACGCGTTGCTGGAGCAGATGAACCGACTCAAGGACCTGGAGACCCGCAAGCGCCGCCTGGAGGTGTCGACCCCCGCGTTCCATGCGATCGAAGATGAGGTCCTGGACACGACCCGCGAAATCTTCAACACCGCCCGCGATGAAGCGGCCGCCAGCAATCGTGTCGATCGTCATGGGCTGACTACGGAGGATATCGATCCGGATCGCTGACCGCTCCGGCGATCGCCTATCGTGCCTCGGTGGACGTTTCGCTGGCACGACCTCGTAGATATGATGACGCGGGGCGTGGACGGCCCACCGTGTAGACTCAGGGAGCACGGGGCGTTGCCCCGCCGCGTTTGTCCTGGAGGAGGGGTATGGACCTCACGCTGATCATCATCCTGGCCGTCATCGTCGTCCTGGTCGTGTTCGTGATCGGGATCTACAACGGCCTCGTTCAGAAGCGCCTGCGCATCGACGAGGCGTTCGCCCAGATCGAGGTCCAGCTCAAGCGGCGCCACGATCTGATCCCGAACCTCGTCAACGCGGTCAAGGGCTACATGGGCTTCGAGCAGAAGGTCCTGACTGACGTGACGAACGCCCGCGCCGCGGCTGTCGCTGCTGGCGCGCAGGGTCCTGCCCAGCAGGCCGCCGCGGAGAACATGCTGACGAGCTCGCTTCGCTCGCTGTTCGCGGTCGTCGAGAACTATCCCGAGCTGAAGGCAAACGAGAACGTCCTGGAGCTCCAGGATCAGCTGACGACCACCGAGAACCAGATCTCGTTCTCGCGGCAGCACTACAACGCCACCGTCCTCGACTACAACACCGCAATCGCGACGTTCCCGTCATTGCTCATCGCCGGTCCGTTCGGCTTCACGA
>JBKKCW010000348.1:0-19315 GCA_046712485.1 Candidatus Limnocylindrales bacterium | reverse complement strand
TGCGCCGGGAGGTGTCCTGCGCCGGGAGGAGCCCTGCGCCGGGAGGTGTCCTGCGCCGGGAGGAGCCCTGCGCTGGGAGAACGAGGTGCGCCGGGAGGTGCCCCTGCGGCGGGAGGTGCCCCGCGCCGGGAGGTGCCCTGCACCGAAGCCCCGTCGCATACGGCCGGCCCCGCCAGGACGGCGGGCAATCCCGGAGCGACGGTCACGACTCCGCGTTCGCGACGATCGCGGCCATGCCGCCGGCCTTTCGGCCCTGCCGGCGCGCCTGCCACATCAGCACGAGCTGGGCGATCAGGAGCATCCCGATCGTGAACGCGAGGATCATTGCGGCGACCGCGTTCGTCTCGGGCGTCACGCCACGTTTGACCTGGCCGAAGATGAACAGCGGCAGGGTGGACGACCCGGGCCCGGACACGAACGTCGTGATGACGTAGTCGTCGAAGCTGAAGGTGAAGGCCAGGAGGAAACCCGCCACGATCGCCGGAAGCAACATCGGGAACGTGATCTGGCGGAATGTCCTCCAGGGCGTGGCAAACAGGTCGGCGGAGGCCTCGACGAGGGTTCGGTCCATGCCCGACAGTCGAGCTCGGACGAGCAGCAGCACCAGGCTCGTATTGAACAGGACATGGGCCGCGATGATCGTCGGGTGGCCAAAGTTGATCTTGACCCCGAAGGCGCTCTCGACGACGTCGAAGCTCGTCGCGAACATGACCAGGGTCGACAGGGCGATGACGATCTCCGGGACGATGATGCTCGTGTAGGTCAGCGCGTCGAACACGAGGCGGACCCGCTTCGAGACACGCTGCAGCCCGAGCGCAGCCATCGTCCCGAAGATGGTGGCCATGAATGCATTCGGGATCGCCACGGCGAAGCTGTTGAACAGCGCCTTCTGAACGACCGAGTCGCCGAGGGCCACGCCAAACCACTTCGTGCTGAACCCGTCCCAGGCCGTGACGCGCCGCTCCGTGTCGTTGAATGCGAACAGGACCACGACGACGATCGGCAGGTACAGGAAGGCGTAGACGACGATCGTGTGGCCGCGCAACCAGCCCTCGACGAGCCCTGCCCAGCGGTCCACGGCGCGCGCCTCGCGGCGACCCGGAAGCTGGGTGGCGACCTCCTGGCGAGCCGTGGTCGCGGTCACAGGACGCTGACCTCACGCGTCCGTCGACCGCGGTTGACGAACCACAGGTACGCGCTGATGGTCACGAACATGATCAGGATGAGTCCCACGGCCCGCGCCGAGCCCGACGGCCAGTTGCGGGCCTCCAGGAAGTCGGTCACCAGGGCGTTGCCCATCAGGTACGTGCGGCCGTAGCCGAGGATCTGGGGAATGACGTATTCGCCCATCATCGGGATGAAGACGAGGATGCTCCCGGTAACCAGGCCGGGCAGGGCGACGGGCAGGGTGACCTGGCGGAACGTTGCCCATCGACCGGCGCCGAGGTCCTTGGACGCCTCGATCAGCGTGCGGTCCATCCGCTCGAGGGTCACGTACAACGGGAAGACCATGAGCGGCAGGTATCCATAGACCAGGCCGATGAGGACGGCCACCGGCGTGCCCAGGATCCGGAAGTCCTCATCGCCGGAGACGCCGCCGATGATCCCGGCGAGTCCGTTGTCCGGTCCCAGGATGATCAGCCAGGAGTAGGTCCGGATGAGGAAGCTCGTCCAGAAGGGGATCACCAGGAACAGGATCAACAGGCCCTTCCGGCGCCCGGCCCGTGTCGCGATGAAATAGGCGAGCGGGAGGCCGACCAGCAGGCAGCCGATCGTCCCGGCAGCGGCCATCACGAGGCTCGTGATGAACGGATCGGACTTGTCGATCGCCCTGGCGTAGTTGTCGAGCACGAACGCGGGCTCGTACCCGCCGTTCCTGGCTCGTGTCCCGAACGAGAAGATGACGACGATGACGAGCGGCGTGACGAGGAGGACGAGATACCACAACGCCGCCGGGAAGACCAGACCGGCCGTGATGAGGGTTTGACGGAGCCGCGCGATGCGCGGCTCCGCTGCTGTATTCGGTGCCGGGATCGCGCTCACCGGACCGTCGCTCGAGCTCGGATCAGCCTCCGATCGCCTGCTTGAACTCCTCCCAGATTTCGATCCGCTGGTTGTTGCCCGACGTGTCCTGGGCGCCTTCCAGGTTGGCGATGGCGTCCTCCGGCGGGAAGATCGCCGGGTTGTTCAGGATGTCCGGGTCCACGAACTCCTTGGCGGCGTCGTTTGGCGTCGCGTAGAGGTTGAAGTTCGTCTCCTCGGCCTGGATCTCGGGCCGGTGGATGAAGTCCAGCCAGGCGTACGCCGCGTTCGGGTGCGGCGCGTCGGCGAGCATGACCCAGGTGTCCATCCAGAACAACGTGCCCTCGGACGGGACCGTGTACCCGGCTTCGCCTTCGGTGACGAGATCCCCGAGCTCCTGCCCGAGCGGACCGGTCCAGCCGAGCGTCAAGGCCGCCTCGCCGGTCGCCATCTTGTCGCCGTACGTGTCGGAGTCGAGGGCGAGGATGTGTGGCGCGACGTCGAGGAGGACCTGGCGTGCCTCCTCGAGCTCGGCCGGGTCGACCGAGTTCAGGGAGTAGCCCTTGAGCTTGAGGGGGAAGACGAACACGTCACCCATCGAGTCGACCATGACGGTCTTGCCCGACGCCTCGCCCCTGACAAGGTCGTAGAACTCCTGCCACGACGTTGGCACCGCCGAAACCATCGACTTGCGCCAGAGGACGCCGGTCGTGCCGTAGTCCTTGGGGACCTGGTACTCGTCGGTTGGGTCCCACCAGAGGCCCTTGAACGTCGGGTTGATGTGCCCGACGTTGGGGATCCGCGACAGGTCGAGCTTTGCCAGGAACCCTTCTTCGACCATGCCCGGGACGTACTCCGCGGTCGGCGCCGCGATGTCGTAGCCGGATGCGCCGCCCTGGAGCTTGGCCAGGAGCTCCTCGTTGTTGGCATACACGTCGTACACGAAGTTGCCGACGCCGAACTCGGCCTTGAAGGCCTCGATGTTCGCCGGCGAGATGTAGTCGCTCCAGTTGTACATGAACAGCTCGCTCTCGACCGCGGCCGCGGATGGAGCAGCTGATGCGGCGGCAGACGGCGCCGCCGATGCCGCGGCGGACCCGGCCACCGAAGGCGCCGCCGTGGCGCCGGGCGAGCTACACGCGGCAAGCGCCGCCGATGCGCCCGTCAGCCCGGCGGCGGCCAGGAAGCCGCGCCGGTTGACCTTCGTCTTCGCCATGCGGCGCAGAATCGCGTCGAGATCCCGTTCTGCCATTTTCGTGCCTCCTCCAGCCCGTCGATCCGGGCGCTGTCGAACCTCAACCCACCAGGACGAGATTGGCCTCCTCCCGCCAGCGGACCGTGACCGGATCCCCCGGCCCGAGGCCCTGGCCCGCGCCCGCTCCCATCGCATTCTGGCGGCGGACGATGAGTTCGCCCGCCCCATCTGTCTGTACCCGGAACTCGGTCTGATCGCCGAGATAGGTGCCCTGATTGATCCTTCCGTGGACGGCCGTCCAGCCTCCGCTGACAGCACTCGCATCCTGCGGCACGACCTCCAGCCGCTCGGGCCGGGTGACGACAGTCACAGCCTGACCGATCGCCGGATCCGCGGCCGGATCGGTGATCCAGCCCCGCAGCGCGAGGTCGCGATCGGTTCGCACGACGACGCCTCCTTTGCCTTCGACCGCCTCGATGGTGCCGGCCATGAAGTTGGACGAGCCGATGAAGTCCGCCACGAAGCGGTTGACCGGTCGCTCGTACAGCTCGGTCGGCCCGCCGAGCTGCTGGATCAGGCCGTCGCGCATGACCACGATGACGTCGCTCATGGTCAGCGCCTCCTCCTGGTCATGGGTCACGTACACGAACGTGATCCCGACCTCGCGCTGGAGCGCCTTGAGCTCGAGCTGCATCTCCTTGCGGAGCTTGAGGTCGAGCGCGCCGAGCGGCTCGTCAAGGAGCAGCACGGTCGGGCGATTGACGAGCGCGCGAGCGAGCGCCACCCGCTGCTGCTGGCCGCCGGACATCTCCCACGTGCGCCGTCGCTCGTAGCCGGTCAGGCGGACGAGGGCAAGTGCTTCGCTCACCCGGCGTTTCTCGTCGGCCCGGGTGGTTCCGCGCTGGCGGAGCCCGTAGCCGACGTTCTGGGCGACGTCCATGTGCGGGAACAACGCGTAGTGCTGGAACACGGTGTTGACGTTGCGCCGGTACGGCGGCACGCCGGCGATCGGCTTGCCAGCCAGCAGGATCTCGCCTTCGGTCGGCTGCTCGAACCCGGCGATCATGCGCAGGGTGGTGGTCTTGCCACAGCCCGACGGCCCGAGGATCGAATAGAACTCCCCGTGGGCGATCCGCAGGTTCATCCGGTCCACCGCGGTGACTTCGCCGAACCGTTTCGTAACCCCCAGGATCTCGACGTCCGGGGGCGCATCGGCCGTGCCGGGTGACACCGCGGCCCGCGGAACCGCGGCGTCGTTGGCCTGCTGAGCGGGTGACGGGGTGGCGATCAATCAAGGCCCTCGCGGTGCAGTTCGGCGCTCGGGACATGCTGTAGCGGCGCTACAGGATCGCTGCATGGTACGGGCGAGGGCGGCGACCGTCAACGCAGGTTTCGTGCGAATCTCGCACGCCCCTGCCCAGAAACGCAGCCGCGCCGCGACCGCGCTGTACCTATACTTCAGTTTCGTGAAGCAAGTCTGTGGAGGGACGGTCGATGGTCACGGAGCTCCAGCTCGGCACCCGGATCCGCGCCCTCCGGCAGGCCCGCCGGCTGACCCTGCGCGACGTGTCCGAACGCGCCGGCGTGACCGAGAGCTTCCTGTCCCAGGTCGAGCGCGACGTCACCAGCCCATCGATCGCCACCGTGCAGCGGATCGCGCATGCGCTGGACCTCTCGATCGCCCAGCTCTTCGCCGAGGAGCCGGCGACGGGGCGGGTCGTCCGTCGCGAGGCCCGCCGGCGGGTCGCCTATCCGGGGCTCAAGGCTGTCGACGAGTTCCTGACTGCCAACATGGCCGGCAAGCTCCAAGTGATCCTGTCCACCATCGAACCGGGCGGGGGAACCGGGGCGGAGCCCTACACGCACGACTCCGACGAGGAGGTCGTCGTGGTCCTCGCCGGTGTGCTCGACCTGTGGGTCGGTGACGAGCACTACGTCCTGCGGGAAGGCGATGCCATCACGTTTCCGTCTCGGCTGCCGCACTGGAACATGAACCATGGTGATGCCCCCGCGTCTGTGCTCTTCTGCGTCACGCCGCCAAGCTTCTAGCCGCGCGGCGGAACCTAGAATGGGCTGCACATGTATGCCGTGATCATGGCCGGCGGCGGCGGCACGCGGCTGCACCCATTGAGCCGACCGGAGCGCCCAAAGCCGTTTCTGCCGCTGATCGATGACGGCTCCCTGCTGCAGGCAACCGTCGCCCGGCTCGACGGCGTGACCGACGACGTGACCGTCGTCACGGACCGGCGCTACGAGCGGCTCGTCCGTTCGCAGGTGCCAGGCGTGGCGATCCTGGCCGAGCCGCTCGGACGGAATACCGCGGCGGCCATCGCGCTCGCGGCGCTCGCCATCGATCGCCCGGCTGACGGGGTCATGCTCGTTATCCCGGCGGACCAGACCATCGCGGCCGAGAAGGTCGGCGTCTTTCGAGACGTCCTCCGTCGTGCCGGCGAGCACCTGGCAACCGGCGCGTTCGGGATCGACGACCCGCTGGTGACGCTCGGCATCGGTGTTGACCGGCCGGCGACCGAATATGGCTACCTCATCCCGGATGAGGCCCGGGGCAGCGTCATCGGTGGACTCCAGGCGTACCCTCTCCAGCGGTTCGAGGAGAAGCCAAAGCCGGCCAGGGCCGCCGCGTTGGTCGAGGAGGGCGGGGGCATCGCCTGGAACGCGGGGATCTTCCTGTGGCGACGTCGCGCGATCTCGGCCGCTCTCGGCCGCTATACCGGGCTGCTCCAGTCGCTCGGGCCGATGGTCGACTCGCCGCCGATGCTGGACCGCGCGTACGAATCGATCCAGCGCGCGATCTCCATCGACCATGCCGTGATGGAGAGTGCCGCTCGTAACGGGGAGGTCGTCATGGCCTCGATGGATGTCGGCTGGTCCGACATCGGGTCGTGGTCGGCGCTGCTCGAGGCGATCGGGGCGAGGGGGACCGGCGCCGTCGTCCAGGCAGGTGAGACGGTCGATGTCGAGTCGGAGGACCTCGTCGTCCGGCGAGTCGACGGCCGGCTTGGCGTCATCGCCCCGCCAGAGCGCGGTAGCATCACGGCGATGCATCCCATCGCCGTCCTGCGCGGCACGGCTCCAGACCGCGATCGCATCGAAGCGCTCATCGAGCGCTGTTCCGAGCCGGAGGAACGAGGTTGACCCCGTCCAGCGATGCTCCGGGGCCGACGGGCGAACGCATCACGCCGATCGTCTTCGGGACCGACGGCTGGCGCGCCCGGGTCGCCGACGAGTTCACCTTCGACAATGTGCGGCGCTGTGCCGACGGCGTGGCCCAGTACGTTGTCGAACGCGGTGAGCAGGCCAAGGGCGTCGTGATCGCGTACGACCGTCGCTTCGCGTCCGAGCATTTTGCGCAGGAGGCGGCCGAGGTGATCCTCGCGCGAGACATCCCGGTCGCCTTCGCCGTCCATGCCGTACCCACGCAGATGAGCTCGTTCGAGGTCGTGGAGCGCGGCGCGGCGGCCGGGATCGTGATCACCGCCAGCCACAACCCGTGGGTCGACAATGGCTTCAAGGTCAAGGCGCCGACCGGTGCCGCGGCCGGCGCAGACATCCTCGGCGTTATCGAAACCCGGCTCGCGGCGAACGGTGGCCAGGCGATCGCTCGGCGGCCGTTCGCCGACGCGGAAGCGGCCGGGCTCGTCGAGCGGTTCGACCCCTACGAGGGCTACGAGCGGTTCGTTCGGCGGACCGTTGACCTCGACGCGCTCAAGGCTGCGGATGTCCACGTCCTCATCGATCCGATGTGGGGCGCAGGCAGCGGCTGGCTCTCGCGGCTCCTGTCGGGCGGGCGGGTTCGGGTAACGGAGATCCACCAGGAACGCAACCCGTTCTTCGGCGGCGTCAATCCGGAACCGATCCGGCCCAATATCGACGAGGCGCTCGGGATGCTCGCCGGCGGCGGCTTCGACATGGGCCTCCTCCTCGACGGCGACGCCGACCGCGCGGGCGCTGCCGATGAGCGCGGAACGTTCATCCACCAGCTGCAGGTCACCGGGCTGTTGATGTACTACCTGGCCGAACATCGCGGCTGGCGCGACCCGGTCGTCGTCAGTGTCAACAACACCTCGATGGCGGCCCGCCTCGGCGAGCGATACGGGATCGCCACCCATGAAACACCTGTCGGATTCAAGTTCATCGGGCCCAAGATGATCGAGACCGGCGCGATGATGGGCGCCGAGGAATCCGGCGGGTTTGGCTTCGGGATGCATCTTCCCGAGCGCGATGGGGTGTATGCGGACCTGCTGCTGCTCGACCTGTTCCTGCGCGAGCGGGCCGCCGGCCGGTGGCCGGTGTCGCGGGCGCTCGAGCATCTCCATGCGATCGCAGGGCCATCGTTCTACCGGCGGGTGGACGTCCATTTCGAGCGGCCGGCATATGCCGAGGCAAAGCGCAGACTCCTTGTCGATCTCAGCGGCCACGCCCAGGCCGACCTGGCTGGGCAACCGGTGGCGCGGATCATGCCGCTCGATACGGGCGACGGCTACAAGTTCTGGGTGACCGACGGATCGTGGCTCCTGGTTCGAGCATCGGGGACGGAACCGCTCGTCCGGATCTACACCGAGGCGACCTCCGAGGAGGCCCGCGAAGCGATGCTCGTTGCCGGTGCACGGCTTGTCCGCGGCGCATGACGGCCGAGTCGTTCGACACGGGTCGCCGGGTGGACAAGCCGTGGGGACACGAGCTGATCTGGGCCCACACAACCCACTACGTCGGCAAGATCCTGGTCATCGAAGCCGGCCGTCGCCTCAGCCTCCAGCGCCACCTCGTCAAGGACGAGTCGATCTTCGTGTCGTCGGGCCGGCTCCGTCTCCACCTCGAGGACGATGAGGGGACCGTGGTCATCGAGGAGCTTGGACCGGGTGCGCATCGGCACGTCCCGACTGGCCGGATCCACCGCTACGAGGCGATCGATCGGTGCACGCTGATCGAGGTCTCGACCCCCGAGCTGGACGACGTCGTCCGGCTCGAGGACGACTTCGGGCGCGAGGGCACAAGCGAGGCATAGCCGCCGCCCGCTCGGTCTTCGCGTCGCTCGGAGCGCTGGACCGAATTCGCAACCCCCACCGGGACGAATTGGGGGTGACCTCGCGGGGCCGGGGGTGTACGCTTTGGGTACACGACCGCCATCACCGGTCGAGGTGCATGACCGGACGGCGGCCCGCCAGCGCCCAAGGGGCGACGGAGGTAGCACCGCGATGCACAGTTCCCTGATCGGCAAGGTCGAAAAGGCAAATCGGTACGCTCGCGAACTCGATCGAATCACGATCGACCGACTGTCGCTGACGTTCCGTGGCGACAACGACACGCACCATGTCGACCTCTCTGCCGGCCAGTGGCGTTGCACCTGCCACTACTTCGACAGTTGGGGCTCATGCGTCCATCTCCTGGCGCTCCAGAAGGTTCTGGGCGTCATGTTGCCCGAGGAGGCGCAGGTTTCGATCTTCGCGGCGGAGCCCATCCCGACCGCCTGACCGCCGCCGGGGGCAGCCCGGTCGAGTGACGAGATCGGCGCGGACGACGGAATCGCCCGCGCCGTTCTTGATTCAATTGACGTCGATGCGCCAATAGTAGAGTGCCGATCCGTCGTTCACCGCGAAACGAACGCTGACCGCGACCGACCAGGATCCAGGTGGCGGAGCCCCGAACGTGATGGGTTCTCCAGAGCCATGACCCATCGCAACGGCTCCCATGCCATCCCGACTGCCGGGAGCAACGCGTCTCACGTACCAGGGCCCGATCGGGAACTCCTCGGCGAGCGTGAGGATCAACGTCTCGCCAGCGCCGACATGGATCGGGCTGCCGTCCAGCCAGGGCGCATCCGAGCCGCCGTTCATCCAGGTGAACGTGCCGAGTTGGGCGACGACCGGATCGCCGCCTTCGACGGCGATGGAGGCGGCTGGAGGCTCAGGCATGGATGGCTCGAGGACCGACTGCTCCGGCGCCGGTGTGGGCTCGATCGAGGCCGAAGCGGTCATCGGGGCGGTTGCCGATGGCGCAACGGCGGTGGCCGATGACGCCAGCGTCGGCACCGAGGACGAGTCGACCACCGCGCCGCCCGAGGGGGAGCCGCTGGCGCTGCACGCTCCCGACGCGAGGCCCAGCGACAGCAGCAATGACAGCGCGGCGTACCTCGCTCGAGGATCTGACATGGTCGCTCCTTTCGTCTGGGCGTGGGGGGGACGACGCTACCGGCTGACGATCACCGTGACCGTCTGCGACGTGGCGGGGCGGAGGCCTTCGTCAGAAGGCCGTGCGAACACGGCCCGGAACTCGGTCGTGTGCGTGAGTGGCACCGACCGGACATACGTCCCCGAAACAGGGCCATGGCTCATCGTTCCCACGGTCCGCCACGTTCCACCAGGTGGCCGGAGCTGGAGGCTGACCGTTCGCAGGGATACCGGGTTCAGGGCGAGCCGGCCGTACGCCGCGCTGTCCGCGACCTTGAGCGTCGCCGTCAGTGTGACGGTCCCGCCATAACCCACATACCCGGCGTTCGCACCGAGGCTGAGGGTGGTTGCCAGGTCCAGACAGGTCGAGTACTTGGCGCCCCAACCCTGCATGTCGTACTGGATCTGGAGGCTGGCGACGTCGCAGCGGCCGAACGCGTGGGCATCCCAGCCCGCTCTCGGCTTTGCACGTGAGAGCGCCTGGACGACGGCGTCGGTGTAATCTGACTCGCTGGCGTAGTTGACGTGGTGATCGAGGATCTCCACGTGGCCGAACTCGTCGAGCATGATGTTCTCGACGTCGAAGCAGCCGTCAGGCCAGGTCGAGTAGTGCTGGCACCATCGCAGTGAACCCCAGTCGAAGACGTGGCCCTGCGCACGCATCCAGATGGTGAAGCCGGTCGGGGCGGTGCGGGTGAAGCAGGCGATCCCCTGGGGTCCGCACGTCGCGCCGGTCCCGTATCCGATCAGGTTCGGTGCGCCCGTGGCATAGCTGAATGTCGCCGCCTGTGAGCCGCGCGTGGCGGAGGCGTCGGCTGCCGCAGCCTTGATCGCGGTCTGGTACCCGGCGGGCGGCACGGCGCCAGACCGCCAGCTGAAGGGCAGCGACTGGTTCTGGTTGAACCGCCCGCCGCTGAACACCGGGTCAGGCGAGTGCGCGGTGACGACCGAGGTCGCCAAGAGCAGGCCAGCGGCCGCCAGCGGCGCGCAGAGGGTCCAGCGGATGAGACGCCGCGGGGGCCACATGGATGGTGTCGTCGCGTTCATCGGTCCGTCTCCTCGAGCTGGACGGTCATCCCGTCTGTGACGCGGCGGAGCAGGGTCCGGGCATCGGGCCCGGTGTCGGGGATCCGTCCGTCGGGGCTCAGCAGCACCCAGCCGGACCCGACGCGTGTCGATGCGCCAGCGGCGGCGGGAACGGCGTGGAGACGGATGCCGGCGGGCAGAACGCCGAGATCCTCGACCGACGCGCCGTCCAGCGCCACGGACCGGAGCGCGACACCGGTCCCATCGAGCACCTCGTGGACGAGTCGAGCGCCGCCGGGTGTGGAGACGAGCACCGCGATGGCGGCGTCATCGGCCAGCGCGGACCGGGCGCCTGTGGCGAGGTCCGTCGCGACAACCGGACATGGCAAGCCGGGGCAGGCCGCGTAGGTCACCAGCCGATCGTCCGACAGCCCGACGAGCGAGCCCAGGTCTGGTTCCTCCACGGCACGTACGACGCCGCTCCCCGGTTCGACCACGCGCGTCCTGCAGGCCACTTCGCCGCACGATTGGATGACCATCTGCCTCCCCGCGAGGTCCCAGGCGAACTCGGTGGAGAAGGTCGGGCCGAAGCGCTCATCGGAATCAATCGGGTCGAGGATCCGCGTCGCGGCCAGGTCGCGGGCGAGCGGCCTCGCCCAGATGCCGAGATCGGCCCGGGTTGCCCGATCGACACGCATCTCATAGATCGTCGCGCCGTCGGGATCGATCGTGGCACGACGGACCACGTTGGTCTCCTCACCGATGTCCCAGCTGCACAGCCCGGCGACGTCGATTGCGCGCAGCTGCGAGAGGGATCCGTCGTCGCTGCCGACGAGGACCACCCGACCGAACGGTCCGGCAGCGAACGACTCGGGTGGCAGGTCCATGGTCTGGCTGGTCCGCTCGCCATCGAGGCCGATCGCGAGCCGCTGACCAACGAGGGCGCCCGCTCGATCCAGTCGCGGGTCGAGCCGGAACCACGCCTCGCCGGCCAGCTCGCCGTTTGTTCCCGAGCCGCCGGCCCGCACCGCCGCCGCTCGGGCGCCGGGCTCGTCCGGACAGGCTTGGGGTGTCCAATGGCGAGGTCCGGCACCGACGGCCACCGAGCCCACAGACCCGACGGCCGCGACGGCGATCACCCCCGTTCCAATCCAGCGCAGCCAACGCGACTCCAACACGGTCCATCTCCTCCGGCGGAACAGGCTTTGGCGGGAGGAGGGCGAGATGGCGATGGTCGCAGGCAGGCCTCACCCGCGGCTTATCCGCGGCGGTCCGGCAAGACCTCTGGCGGGTCGTGACGGTGGCCTGTGCTACCCTCGACGCGACCAACAAGTCACGCCGCGTGGTCGCGAAGCCCGGTGAGATTCCGGCACAGTCCCGCTACGGTGAACGCCTCGGGGAGAGGCGCAAGTCCGGTCGCCGGCCCCACGGTGCATGCTCGAACCTTCGAGAGAAAGGTAGGCAGGACCGTGCGATCCACCGGCTGAGCCCCTCGTCAGACCTGTTCGATGACGAGGGGTTCGCGTTTCGCCCGCGCCCCTCCGCCAGCCATTCGCGGAGGTTCCCGTGTTTCGCCGTCCACGTTTCCTGATATCGCCGGAGGCTGCACGCCCCATCCCGCCGGTGCGCCGCTTCGGTTTCGTCATCCTCGTCGTCGTTCTGATGACGCTTGCCGCCGCCTGCGGTGGTACGGGCGGGTCGCCGAGCTCCCCTCCGATGTCGGCCACCGCGCCGGTCGCGTCCGTCGCCCCGACGACCAGCCCGACGACCAGCCCGAGCGCCAGCCTTGCGTTCCCGGTCACCATCACCGATGACGAAGGCACGGCCGTGCAGATCGCGTCGGAACCCGAGGTGATCATTTCGCTCACGCCCGCGACAACGGAGACGCTCTTCGCCCTCGGTCTCGGCGAGCGAATCGCCGGCAAGAGTCAGGACTTCTTCCTCTATCCGCCAGAGGCCGGATCGATCCCGGACGTGGCAACCTTCGATGCGGTCGACATCGAGAAGATCGTCTCGCTCGAGCCCGACGTCGTTTTCGCCGGGGGCAACTTCTTCACGCCCCCGGACGCAATCGAGCGCATGCGCGACCTCGGTCTGGCCGTGGTCGTGCTCTACGCACCGTCGGTCGAGACCGTGTTCGCCGATATCGAGCTGATCGGCCAGGTTTCCGGACGCTCGGCCGAGGCACAAGCAATCGTCGATCGGATGCGCTCGGAATTCGACGCCGTCGAGAGGGCCGTGGCCGACCTGCCGAAGCCTCGTCTGTTCTACGAGCTCGATGCCACCGGCGCGATCTATGGGCCCGCGGACGATTCGTTCCTTGCCGAGATGATCGTCCTGGCAGGTGGCGATCCGATCACCACGGGTTCACCCGACAAGTTCGACATTGCCGTGGAACGGCTGATCGAGGAGGATCCCGAGCTCATCCTCCTGGCCGATGCGCCATTCGGGGTCACGGCCGAGCAGGTGGCCGCGCGACCCGGCTGGGGCGTGATGACCGCGGTCAAGAACGATGCGATCCGACCGATCGACGACCAGACCGTGACCCGTCCCGGTCCGCGCCTGTTCCTCGGTCTGCGCCTGCTCGCGCAGACGATCCACCCTGACCTGCAGCTCCCGGCGGCGGAGCCCATCCCACCCATGGGCGACGCCGTCCGACCGTGACAAGCGAACGCGCCCTCGCCACGAGGCGCACGTCCGTCATTCCGGGCGGTCGCTCCCGAAGCCGGCCCATCCTGCTCGGATCGGCCGGGGGAGTCCTGCTCGTCGTGCTCCTGTGCCTGGGGGTGGCGGTCGGCAGCGTCGCGATCGCGCCGCTCGACACGCTCGCGATCATCATCGAGCGGCTATCTGGATTGGACCTCGGGCTTGCCGCGTCGCCGGCGACCGAGACGATTGTCTGGGACCTGCGGGTACCGCGGGTGCTCACGGCCATGGTCGTGGGGACGGCGCTCGCCGTCGCAGGCGCGACGTTCCAGGGCCTCCTGCGCAACCCGCTCGCCGATCCATATGTTCTCGGCACCGCATCGGGCGCAGCGCTCGGCGCGGCCGTGGCGGTGCTCATCCCGATCCGTGTCGTCGTCCTCGGGTTCAGCCTCCTGCACGCCCTGGCGTTCGTCGGGGCGCTCGCCTCGATCTACACCGTCTATCGGCTGTCGCGGATCGGCGGTCTCGCACCGCTGACGAGCCTCCTGCTCGTCGGGTATGCCGTTGGCTCGCTGCTCGCCGCCGGTCTGGCGATGGCCATGTACCTGTCCGGGGCGGCCCTGCGCCAGATCTTCTCGTACCTGCTCGGTGGGTTCGATTCCGCTTCGTGGCCGCAGCTGGCCGGGACATTGCCGCTGGTCGCCGTCGGGACCGGCCTCATCCTTCTCCGCGCCCGGTCACTCAACGGGCTGCTCCTGGGGGAGGAGGCGGCGGCACACCTGGGGCTCGACGTCCGCCGCGAGCGAGCCATCCTGCTCGCCCTGGCGTCCCTCGTCACGGCCGCCGCGGTCGCCGTCAGCGGGTTGATCGGGTTCGTGGGACTGGTCGTCCCCCACGTCGTCCGCCTGATCGTCGGGCCGAATGCCCGCCTGGTCCTGCCACTGTCCGCGGTGGGCGGGGCGGCGCTCCTGGCGGCTGCCGACATCGTGGCCCGGGCCGCCGGGGAGATCCCGGTCGGCATCGTCACCGCGCTCATCGGCGCCCCGTTCTTCATCGTGCTGCTGCGTCGTGTCCGAACGGGATACGAGCTGTGATCGAGCTGGGGGACGTGACGGTCACCTACCACGGGCGAACGGTCCTGTCCGGGATCGATCTGGCGGTGCGGGCCGGAGAACGTGTCGCCCTGATCGGGCCAAATGGCGCGGGAAAGTCGACGCTCCTGCGGGTCGTGACCGGTCTCGTGGCCCCCGGCGAAGGGACCGTGCGGATCGGTGGCGACGCCTTGGGGGCGATCGATCGGACGATGCTCGCCAAGCGGATGGCCGTCGTTCCCCAGCAGGTGGTCGTACCGTTCGCGGTCCGGGTCGAGGAGCTCGTCGGGCTGGGTCGGTTGCCGCACGAGGACCCCCTGCGAGGCGCCCGGCCGGCGGATCGTGTCGCGGTCATGGCGGCCATCGAGCGGGTGGGCATCGGTCACCTTGTCGGTCGCGACGTCCGCGAGCTCTCGCTGGGCGAGCGCCAGCTGACGCTCGTGGCGCTGGCCGTGGCCCAGGCGGCCGCCATCCTGATCCTCGATGAGCCGACCGTTCACCTGGACCTGCGGCACCAGGTCGCAACGATGGAGCTGCTGAACGACCTGAACGTGCGCGATGGGACCACGGTCATGGCGGTGCTCCACGATCTGGGCCTCGCGGCAGCCTTCTTTCCGCGGCTTGTCCTCATGGACGCTGGCCGGATCGTGGCGGACGGCCCGCCTGCCGAGGTGTTGACCGACGTCCGGATTCGCAGCGTGTTTGGGGTCGATCCAGCCATGGTGCGGCTCCCGGTGGCCACGACGGTGAGTCGGTAGCCGTGAGTCGGAAGCGGTGAGTCGGTAGCGGCACTGCCGCCAGGCGGCTCGAACGGGACCCCGTGCTAGGCTTCCGGGCGTGAAGCGCCGTCGATCGAGCGCGCCGGGGCGTCTCCGTCCCGACGGCCGCTGGTCCCATCCCGTCCTGCTCGCCCTCATGCTCGCGCTGCTGCTGGCGGCCTGTGGGCAGCCAACGTCGACCGACCAGGCGAGCCCTCCACCGCTGGCGTCGGGCCACACCGCGCCCGACGAGACGCCGACCACCGACCCCTCGGCGGAACCGCCGACCGAGGCGCCGACGGCCAGTGCGGATCCACCGACGCCGGCGCCGACCGCCACAGGTTCGGAACCGTCCGCGGACCCGTCGCAAGGGGAGGGGAGTGCCGCCGCCTGCACGGGCAGCGACGAGAACAGGGACTTCTTCGCGTCGATGGCGGCGGCCGTGGACTGGACCGTGTACTGCCCGGTACTGCCCGACGGATGGTTCGTGGAAGACGGTCAGTACCGTCTCGCCGGTGGCGGCTGGTTGGACATCAGTTACGACGGCCCGGGTGACGCCCGGCTCGTCCTTCGCCAGGGCGCCTTCTGCGGGACGGCCGATGGCTGCGTCCCGCAGGGTGCCGACGCCGGCGAGACGACGTTCGGCGATCGAGCGGCAACGGTCATCGCCACAACGGATGGCGGTTGGGCGGCCGTGGTGGACCGCGGCGGAACGCCAAGTTGGCTGCTCGTCGTCCGGGGCCTCGACGAGGCACGTGCCCGTGGAATCGCGGCGGACCTGCGTGCAGTCGGGTCCTGATTGTCGGGCGCCGACCGGGCGGCGTCCGGCTGACGGCCTCCCCGGGCGATGCCGGCTGCGCGACTGGACAAGATGCCTCATAACCGCACGTACAGACCGCTACGCGGCGCCAGGCTCCCCATCGAGCGGGGGCGGACCAGATTTCACGCTCAGCCCGGCTCGAATCGACGGCCTGCGACATCCGAATCGGCCGTTTATTCCGCGTAACGGTCCTCCGGCGCCGATATGCGCCCATCGGCGGTCTGGCGGGCGCTGAGCTAGCCGGATGGGCGGGCGAGCGCCGCCTCGGCCAGGCGGATGACCGCCTCGGTTGTGCGTTCAGCGTTGCCGTTCGCCAGCGTGATGCCAGTCGCTCCGAACCCGACGACAGGGATCGCCGCCGCCAGGGCCCGGATGATCCGGATCGCGGTACCGAGGGTCAGGCCGCCGGGCTCTGGCATGGTGACCGCCCAACCGCCCGCGCCGTCCAGGCAATCCGTATCGAACGCGACATACAGCCCGTCCACCCGCGCCGCGACGACCCCCGCCCAGGCCCGGACCGCGGCGAGGCCGGCGTCCGTGCCGAGCATGCCCGCTCCGAAGTGCGCGATCCGTGACGCGGCCAGCGCCCGCGACTCGGCCTCGTCGAGCACCTGGCCGCCAAACAGCGCCGCATCCTCGTCCCGGACTGTCGGCCCGGAGGCGGCCGCGCCGAGGCCGTCGTCAGCGCGGCCGCAGATCATCGCGAACGGCATTCCCCAGACGTTGCCCGATGGCGTCCGGTCGGGCGTGTTGAAGTCGCCATGGGCATCGAACCAGGCGATCGCGAGACGATCCTCGGGCCGCGCGGCGCGGAGACCGGCAAGCGCTCCCGCATGGGCGGTGCAGTCGCCGCCCAGCACGAGGATGCCCGAGCGGTCGTCGCCCAACCCGGACGGCCCGACCGCAGCCGCGACGAGATCCCGCTCGCGAGGCAGGAACTCGCAGATCGCGGCGCGGTTCTTCGCCCGCGGATCCGGATCCGGTCGGAACCCGGGTTCGATCCGCAGGTCACCGGCGTCGCGAAGGGTCGCGCCTGCCAGCTCGGGCCGCGCCCGAAGGCGGTCGAGCAAGCCCAGCTCCCGCAGCCCGGCCGGCGTCAGCTCCATCCCGGACAGGTGCCCACCCAGGGCCGTCGGCACTCCGACGATCGCGATGCTCGTGTCGGGCGATCCGGTCATCGCCGGAGATGGTGCCCCATCATGGGTCCATGCGTATCGCCGACTTCGCGCTCGAGCGCTATTTCGCCCGGTGGGAGTTCAACGCGCGGTACGTGTTGTGTGCGTCGGACGTGCAGGGGTTCCCCATGGCCGAGCTCCTCGAGCTCGCGGACGGCGAAACCCGGGCGCTGTGGGATGGCCTCGCGCTGGGGTACACCGAGTCGACCGGTCACCCGCTGCTCCGCCGAGAGATCGCCTCGCTCTACGACACGATCGACCCGGACGAGGTCCTGGTCTTCGCCGGGGCGGAGGAGGCGGTCTTCTGCCTGATGAACGTGCTCCTCGGCCCCGACGATCACGCGATCGTCACCTGGCCGGGCTACCAGAGCCTGCACGAGGTGGCCCGGGCGGCCGGCGCCAGGGTCAGCCTCCATGAGCTGCGCGAACCCAACGGCTGGGCGCTCGACTTCGAGGAGCTCCGCCGCCAGATCACTCCAGCCACGCGGCTGATCGTTGTCAATGTGCCGCACAATCCGACGGGGATGCTCGCCGACCGCGCCACCTTCGACCGCCTCGTCGAGCTGGCCGCCGAGAGTGGCGCGTATCTCCTCGTCGACGAGGTGTACCGCGGGCTCGAGCTCGACCAGGCCGATCGCCTTCCGGCCGGCGCCGACGCGTTGCCGCAGGGGATCTCGCTCGGCGTCATGTCGAAGTCGTTCGCCATGGCCGGGCTTCGGATCGGCTGGCTGGCCACGCACGATCGGGATCTGCTCGACCGGGTCGCGAGGTTCAAGGACTACACGACGATCTGCTCGGCGGCCCCGTCGGAGATCCTCGCGATCATCGCGTTGCGCGCCCGCGACCGGGTGCTCGCCCGCTCTCGATCGATCGTCGCCGCGAACCTCCACCTGCTCGACGGCTTCTTCGAGGAGTGGGCCGACCGGTTCACGTGGGTCCGCCCCAGGGCAGGCTCGATCGGCTACCCGCGATTGACCGCTCCAGGCGTGCCGATCGACGACTGGGCGGCGGACCTCGTCGAGGCGGAGGGCGTGCTGCTGCTGCCGGGGTCCCAGTTCGGCCATCGGGGGAACCATTTCCGGATCGGCTTCGGCAGGACGGACCTGCCCGAAGCGCTCGATCGCCTGGAGTCATTCGCGCAGCGGACACTGCGCTGACGATCGGGGCTCAGGCTCGCTTGCGCGGCAGGTCCAGGAAAGGCAGCGCCACGACCGTTGCGGCCACCCGCCCGCGCCGGCCTTCCACCGTCCACTCGACGGACAGCTGACTGCCGGGCGACTCGTATTGCGGCGGGACCGACGCGAGCGCGATGGCCCCCTTGAGCATCGGGCTCCAGCCGTGGCTCGTCGCGCGGCCGACCTGCCGTCCACCCACGAAGACCGGAACCGGAGACCGATCGACCGTCGGGCTGATCGCCGGTGGCAGCCCCTGGGCATCGTAGAGCCCCTCGATGTCGTACCAGTCGAGCTCGAGGCCGACGAGTCGGCGTGGCGTGCCGCCGGCGCGATCCTCCCGCTCGAGGGCGAGGCGGCCGACGAAGTCCCCCTTGTCGAAGTTGACGAGGCGCCCCAGGCCGATCTCGAACGGCGAGTAGTGCTGGTCCGGGTTGATCGCGTGGTGGGCGGACGTGTAATCGACGTCGAGGAGGATCAGCCCGGCCTCGAGTCGGACGACGTCGAGCGCGACCATGCCGGCTGGCCGCAGACCGAAGTCCTTGCCGGCCTTGGCCAGGGCGTCCCAGACGGTGACGGCGCGCTCGGTCGGGATCCACAGCTCGTAGCCGAGGTCTCCCGTGTAGCCGGTCCGCGAGACATCGATGGGAACCCTGCCGACCTTGGCCGCGCGCCGCCGGTAATAGCCGAGATCGGCGAACGACTCGCCGGTCGCGGCCTCAAGCACGTCCCGTGACAAGGGTCCCTGGAGGGCGAGCGCCGCGGTCAACTCGGTTTCCTCGGTGATCGTGACATCCAGGCCCGCGCTGTTCTGGCGGAGCCAGCGGAGCTGCGGATCGGCGGCCGTCCAGCGATACCGCTGCTCGTCCAGCCGGTGGACCGTCCCGTCATCGACGACCTTGCCGTGTTCGTCGCACCACGGCGTGTAGACGACGCTGCCCACGGCCAGATTCGTGGCGTCCCTCGTGATCACCCTGTCCACGAGACGGGTCGCGTCGGGACCCGTGATCTGGTACTTGTACAACGGGGAGACGTCGATCAACGCCGCGGCTTCGCGGATCGCGTTGTACTCGATGTCGTGGAAATCGGCGTACACGCTCGAGGCGAAGTAGCCCGACCACTCCCGCCACTGCATCTTGCGGTTGAGCGGAGCCGTACGCGGATGAAAGGCGGTGCCGACGCTCACCAGGTGCCTCCTGCGGAATGCCAGTATGCCGTGCTGGGC